>NZ_BAAKGN010000060.1:0-137633 GCF_059704265.1 Secundilactobacillus sp. MJ173 | reverse complement strand
TCGGAATAGCGTTTTTTTGGAACTCATTTATTTAAACTCTAGTGAGAATTAATAACCGGAGCTACTTGTTGATGACGTATAACTACTGTCATCTCCCGTACCCGTAGAACTGGACGTTAATTTAGTGGATTCGCTAAGGCCCAAGGTATGTCTAATATTGTTAGAAACCTTTTGCAGTTCTGAAAGGGGTGCTATTTGATAAGAAATACCGTCGATCATGGCATCCTGACCTTGTAAGGTTTGAGATTTAATGTGATGACTAGCATCGCCGTACTTGGTTCGGATAGCGAGCATATCATTAAAAGTCATATCCGTTTTCATGTTACCGTTTAAAGAGGTGAGGATTTGCTTGTATCGTGGAAGTGAGGTAATGCCGACACCCTTCACCACTAGCTTTTGAAGTACCTGTCGTTGCCGCTTTTGGCGTCCATAATCACCTAATGGATCTTCTTCACGCATTCGTGAGTAATCTAGGGCTGCTTTACCGTCCAGGTGGATCTTTTGTCCTTTCACCACATTGGCATTGCCGTAGTGGAACGTCATTGGTGGGACAACATCAACACCGCCAACGGCATTGACCATCTTCTCTAGGCCACCCATATTAACAATGGCGTAAAAATCAATTGGAATATCGAGCAGGTTTTCCACAGTAGAAACGGAACCAGCAGCACCGCCGATAGTGTAAGCCGCGTTGATTTTTTCGTATGGCTGAGAATCACCCTTCACTTGAACCCGTGTGTCACGAGGAATGCTAGTCAGATAGGCCGTTTCTTTTTTAGGATTGATCGTCGCAACAATCAGGGTATCTGTCCGTCCAACGTCGTTTCTGCCAAGCGCACCCGTATCAGTTCCCATCAAAAGAATTGAGAAGGGCTTTCCTTGCTTGATCACGTTATCAACATTTCTTAGCTTGTCGGTTTGCCCTGCTTGGAACGTGTTGTCAAAAGTTTTTTTCGCTTGATTATAAGCATGGTATCCATAAGCAACCCCACCAGTAACGAGAATTAAAACAATGATTAGGATGCTCCAAAGTAAGCCATGGTGCTTTTTACGTGATTTGAAGTGTGAATAATCACTGCGCCGTGTTGATTGATTATTTTGATTTGGATCGAAATTATTTGATGCCATAAGTTTCCCTCGCCTCTGTAAAATCTCTTTGCATTATAGGTCTATTTTTTCAGATAGTGTGGTTCTTTTATGAAGCTTAAGTCGATTTTAAGGAAAATATGAGATGCCTTTTCCTCTGCCTAACTGTACTATTACATCACAAATTAACGTTCACGTAAACCGTTCAATGATAGAAGTCACATTGAATGGCAAGATAACGAGGGCTAAATCGCCCAATTAGAGTTTGAATAACGGGGACAATGACGATAATTGAACTTATTTTAGGACTGATCAAGTGGATATTTACGAGGTTGTAAAGTCAACGTTGTTGAATTATGCTATAATAAATATTAATTTTTGATGTGAAAGAAGGTATAACAAACAATGTTACTATTATTCGCCCGGAGTGTTGCGGGCGTGGTTGAGATTCTTCTAATGATTGCGCTAGGTTACCTTCTGACTAATCTAGGCTGGTTTAATGAATCGGCCAGCAAGTTGATTGCTCGGCTGGTTACTCAGGTAGCCTTGCCTGCATATATGGCATACACCATTACTAGCAAGTTTACGTTCAAACGGTTGATTGAAACGTTACCTGACTTGCGCTTTCCAGTGGTATCAATGATGATCCTCTTTGGGATTTCAATCATTGTTGCTAAAGTTCTACATATTAGGAAAAGTCATCGCGGACTTTTCGAATCCATGTTTTTTAATTCAAATACGGTGTTTGTCGGCCTGCCCGTTAACGTTGCACTATTTGGTGCTGCTAAGAGTCTACCTTACGTTCTGGTCTATTACATGGCCAACACGACGATTTTCTGGACTTTAGGCGTTTATTTAATTCAGCGTGACGGCGAGGGCGATTATCACTTTAGTCTGGTTCAAACGCTTAAAAAGGTTTTCTCACCGCCTTTGCTTGGATTTATGGTTGGGGTAGTTTTAGTTTTACTGAAAATTCAGTTGCCAAACTTTATCATGGCAGATTTGAATTATATCGGTGGCTTAACCGTCCCACTCTCCATGATTTTTATTGGTATTGCGATTGCGAATGTTGATCTTCATGACTTGACGATCAACCGTGGTAGTCTGGGAATCCTCTTTGGTCGCTTTATTTTAGCACCAGCATTAATGGCGCTTTTGGTTTTGCCAACTGGGATGCCAATGATGATGAAACAGGTTTTTATCATCCAGTCCGCAATGCCTGTGATGACGAATGCACCCGTTGTGTCGAAGCTCTACGGTGCTGATTCCAGTTTTGCAGCGGTAATGGTGACTGAATCTACGTTACTTAGCTTGCTGGTCATTCCAATTTTGATGTTGCTGTTAAATGCTTCTCATTAAATTCAATAAAGGGACTTCGACTTCATGCCGAGGTCCCTTTATTGAATTTACAGCCGGTGATATACTGTTATGTGAATGAAAGAGCATGAGAAGAGAGGATCATTTTTATGGTTAAATTAGTCGTTTTGCGTCATGGTGAAAGTCAGGCTAATCGAGATGGCGTGTTCACTGGTTGGAGTGATGTGCCACTGACGAAAAAGGGCATTGCGCAAGCCCATCTGGCTGGAGAAGCCATTAAACAGACAGGTCTGCAGTTTGATCATTTGCATACGTCCATGTTAAAACGGGCAATTATGACAGCTAACATTGTGCTGGATGAAATCAATCAGCTTTATTTACCGGTGACAAAGTCTTGGCGTCTTAATGAACGTCACTATGGTGCGTTACGAGGAAGGAAGAAAGCAGCGGTGAAAGCTGAAGTGGGTGAGAAACAGTTTAAACTTTGGCGGCGTAGTTATCGTGTAGTACCACCGCTGCTGGATCAACCTGATCAAGACCCCCGCTATGAACCGTTAGGCGTAACCGAGCCTAGGGGTGAAAGCCTTGCGATGGCTTATGATCGTCTAATGCCATATTGGCAGGATGAAATTGCACCGCGGTTACTGGATGGCCATAATCAATTAGTGGTTGCTCATGGCAGTACGTTAAGAGCACTGATTAAATACATTGATCGGATTAGTGATGCAGATATCGACCATTTGGAGATTCCCAATGGGGTGCCTATCGTTTATGAATTTGATGCTCGGTTGAACGTTATTAGTAAGCGGAAATTGAAGGCGTAAAGGGTGATTAAAAACACCTTAATGTGAGTTTATTGATTGATAGTGATGCTATCTGGATTTTTAATAAGGTAGTATACGGTTCAAGGCATTCTAAAACGTGTTCAGGTAGGCAGAGACCTGCACGTCAATCAAAAAGAAGCGGTGATCCGGCAAAAATCGCCTGACCACTGCTTCTTTTTGATTGACGCTCCAGTCTCCAAGCGCCTACCTTCACATGCTATTATGCTAAGGCGCCCATTGGATCCCAAGGTGCTAGAACGGTTGGTTCTGCTTCTTGAGCTTGGCGCAATTCAGGACTCAGATACTTTTTGTTAACAACAACTTGGTAACAGTACTCTGTCATCCAGCTGTCGCTCATCACGAAGTAACCTTTGGTACCTACTTTGTCACCCCAAGAATTTTCAACTTTCCACTTAGTTGGTTTGCCGTCGACTAGGTCCACCCCGGTAATAACCATGGCATGGGTCATCAGGCTTTCAGCGTAATCCAAGCGTTCTGCTTTTGTCATGGAAAGATCCATGTCCAGCAGTTCGTCCTTTTTGTAGGCATTGGTATCCATAATACCCTTTTGACGGTCAGAGCTTTGACCAACATCACAGCCAAACCAAACACTTTGACCATCCTTCAATTGAGCAATGGCGAGTTGTTTGAAGTCGTCCATGGTGACGTTCAAATGTTTGACTTCACGGCCACCCACGACGTTACCCAACATTTCAACGGTATAAGTTTGGTTATACGGCTTGTCTGCAGTTGGTGAGTTGATGATGGAAACGTAATCGGTTAAGTTCCAGCCAACGTATTTGTCGTAAAATGACTTAGGCGTCAAATCACGATCGATGTGGTAGTTCCCATCGTCATCGCGATATTCAAAATCAAATTTTTGTGCGGGTTCACCTAACGTGTAGCACAGCAACCGGTAAACTTCGCCCAGCATTTTGTCGCGTGCGGCAGCAATTTCATCATCACTGGCACCCTTAGCAGTTAATCCGCGAAGGGTAACGGCATCCTTACGTAGTTTTTTGTTTAGGGTACTGTTCAGCTCACTGGATTTAGAACTGTTATAGGTTTCAGGCATTACTGATCTAGGAACGATGCCATATTTTTCAATGATGGCGCATAACATGTCCCATTGCCCGCCATCCTGCTGTGGTGTTGCCATGAGGAAGGCGACCTTGCGACTGGTTAAGGGTTGGTCTGCAGTGTTCAAGACGTTTTGGTAAAAGTAGTTTGCCTTTTCGAATTTGTCCCAGAAATTAGTGTAGTTTTGAGAAAGTTCAAAGTCACTGAGCTTAAACAGGTCAGCTAGGTGATGACGCATGGTGTTTAGTGCGGCAAACATCCAGCAACGGCCACTTTGCTTTTGGTTAGCTACTTTACCAGTGTCCAATTCAATGGAAAAAACGGGCGTCATGTCAGTGTCAGAGGCAAAATCAGCACTGGTAGCCAAGATGCCTTGGTGGCTAATCGCGCGTTCTACCACTTTGGCATCCTTACGGTCATTAAATAAAGTCTGATAGCGGGTAATTTGATCACTGCTGATTGCAGCTGTTTTATCGTTACTCAAATGGATCACACTCCTTCTCGTTTCATAGTCATTATTGTACAACATTTTGGTGGTAAAAGCGTGCTAACAATAGACTGTTTTGGGGTGTTTTCCCACAACGTAATAGTGTAAGATATAAATCACATGCACGAAAGGAATGAGAGAGATGACACGTGGATTTGAAATTGTTTCGTCCTACTCCAATGAAGGATTGCATTTGCCATACCGCACTACCAAACGGGCAGCTGGGTATGATTTTGAGAGTGCGGTTGATTTTAACGTGCCTAGTATTTGGAAATTAGATTTTTTGAAGGTGATTTGGGCAATTCGTCATCAAAGCAATGTGGATGATGAAACTTCGGCAAAAGCCAAAAAGATTCTCAAACCATTTTTAATTCCAACGGGAATCAAAGCCTATATGGGCGATGATGAAGTCCTGATACTAGCCAACCGTTCAAGTAACCCACTGAAACGCAGCCTCGTGATTCCCAATGGGATTGGCGTGATTGATGCCGATTATTATAACAACGATAGCAATGAGGGAGAAATCTTCATGCAAGTGTTGAATTTCGGTCTTACGGATGCCAAGGTCGCTAAGGGTGACCGTATTGGACAGGGCATCTTTATGCACTATCTTACGGCTGATGATGAACAAAAGCCTCAGCAGGAACGCCAGGGTGGTTTTGGTTCTTCCGGTAAGTAATTAAAAAGAAATAAAGCTTAGGAGTCTCAGCCTTCAAAAGGCCGAGACTATGCTAAAATAAGTTTGGTTAGTATTAGTCAGAGCATCACCGGAAAGGATTGAAATGATTGGCGAAAGAAAAAACACAGTTTGTCTGTCAAGAGTGTGGTTATCAGGCACCGAGATTTTTGGGGCGCTGTCCCAATTGCGGTAAGTGGAATACCTTCGTTGAAGAAGTGATTGCACCAGCAACCACTACCGCCAAAACAGCAACCAGTTTAAGCGGTGGTACGGTGACTAAGCCGGAGAAATTAGCTGCGGTTTCCATGCAAAAAGAGCCCCGGGTCAAAACACAGTTAGGGGAACTTAACCGTGTTCTGGGCGGCGGAGTTGTGCCTGGGTCCTTAGTGTTAATTGGTGGCGATCCAGGGATTGGAAAATCAACTTTGCTGCTACAGGTATCTGGCCAGCTGAGTCAAACTGGTGGGACGGTCCTTTACGTTTCCGGCGAAGAAAGTGCTAACCAAATTAAAATGCGTGCTAACCGTTTAGGTGTTGCAAGCGACAATCTTTATTTGTATCCTGAAACTGATGTGAGTCGGATTCGGGCTAATATCAGTGAGATGAAACCAGATTACGTTGTGATTGATTCGGTTCAAACTATGTCTGAGCCTGAGATTACTTCAGCAATCGGTTCTGTTTCACAAATTCGGCAGGTCACTGCTGAACTTATGCGGATTGCTAAATCACAAGGCGTTACCATCTTTGTTGTGGGCCACGTGACCAAGGGCGGTGCCATTGCCGGCCCTAAGGTTTTGGAACATATGGTTGATACCGTGCTTTATTTTGAAGGTGATCTTCATCATACGTATCGTATCCTGCGGGCAGTGAAGAACCGGTTTGGATCGACTAATGAGTTGGGCATTTTTGAGATGCAGGAAGATGGGCTGAAAGAAGTTAAAAACCCTTCAGAAATTTTTCTGGAAGAACGTTTAAAGGACGCTACTGGATCTGCAATCGTGGTTTCCATGGAAGGATCAAGACCCATTCTTGTGGAAATTCAGGCGCTATTAACGCCTTCTGTTTTTGGAAATGCACAGCGGACAGCTTCCGGTGTCGACCGAAACCGTGTATCATTAATAATGGCAGTGCTAGAGAAGCGAGCTAATCTCATGCTGCAAAATCAGGATGCTTATTTGAAAGCTGCTGGTGGCGTTAAACTGGATGAACCTGCAATTGATCTGGCACTAGCCATTAGCATCGCTAGTTCATACCGGGATAAAGGCACTAATCCCAACGAGTGTTACGTGGGTGAAATTGGCTTAACTGGTGAAGTTCGCCGGGTCAGCCGGGTTGAAGACCGAGTAAAGGAAGCTTCAAAGCTTGGCTTCAAACGGATCTACATTCCCAAAAACAATTTGAAGGATTGGACCCCCACAACAGATATTGAAGTGGTTGGCGTGGCAACGCTTGGAGAGGCACTGCATAAAATTTTAGCTTAATGGATTTGGAGGTGAATTAAGTGAATAAAAAAAGAGCAATTATTCAAGCAATTTTTGCATTTATTGGATTGGGACTTGGTGCTGCCTATATTCCACTTATATGGGCAGGTTTTGGTTACTCAGACCGAACGTGGTTTAACAACGAAATCACGAATGCCATTATCGGCGCGCTAGTGTTATGGCTATTATCCCTTATTTTTTCAGGTTACATCGAGCGTCTGATCAATCGCTTTGAGAAAACATTGACTTCAAAAAGTCCCGCATATTTACTGTTCGGGAGTGTTTCAATGATTATTGGTTTGGTTCTGGCGATACTGATTTCAACGCCACTTTACCGAATCAATTCACCAATCTTTAGCGGATTAATTCCCGTGATTTTGATGATCTTGTTTGGTTATCTTGGCTTTCGGCTTGGGACGACTAAGCGAGAAGAATGGCGGAAGCTGTTCTCATTTCGAACCAAGAAAAACACGGATGACGGTGAAAGCATCATTGACCGACCAATTGATGAGAATTATCATCACTATAAAATTCTGGATACTAACATTTTGATTGATGGTCGAATTTATGATTTGGTCAAAACCGGCTTCATTGAAGGAACCTTATTAGTACCGAATTTTGTACTGTACGAGTTACAGTACATCGCAGATTCCAGCGACAGTATCAAGCGCGTTCGTGGTCGCCGGGGACTTGATATTCTTAACAAGTTGCGTGAGGAAAATATCATTCCCGTTGAAATGTACGAAGGCGACTATGATGATATCTCAGAGGTTGACAGCAAGCTGATTCGACTGGCAAAAGAAGTTGACGGTGTGATCGTCACCAATGACTATAACTTGAACAAAGTCATCGAGTTTCAAAAGGTTCAGGTACTTAACATCAATGCGTTGGCTAATGCCTTGAAGCCACGAGTAATTCCGGGTGAACACCTAGATGTTATGGTGGTTAAAAACGGGACTGAACGCCAGCAAGGTGTTGCTTACCTCGATGATGGCACCATGGTTGTGGTTGAAGATGGCCGATATTATCTGAACGAACACTTGGATGTCATAGTGACATCAGCCATTCAAACGGATGCTGGACGGATGATTTTTGCTAAGCCGGCACATTCAACTCATGAAATCAAAGAAGAGACGGATAAGACTGACAAGTCGGGCAAAACGGGCACCACTAACCAAAAAAATAATAAGAAGAAGTCGAACTAACTTTTCTTTTCGGGCGTTCCATTGTACACTTAAAAAGATGTCGATTGTTTGGTACACTGAAATACTGTATGAAGTGTGTTCGTTGATAAGGGGGATGCATCAAGTGATGTGTCCCTTTATTGGCGGACAAGAGAAGTTTCAAATCGAAATATTTTGAAAGAGGCGGAATAGATATTGGCAAATGATTCAATTCGCGTTCGGTATGCACCTAGTCCTACTGGGCATCTGCATATTGGTAACGCACGGACAGCATTATTTAATTACTTGTTTGCGCGTCACTACAAGGGTAAGTTTATTATTCGAATCGAAGACACCGATACAAAACGAAACGTGGCTGACGGCGAAAAAAGCCAACTGGATAATTTACGTTGGTTAGGTCTTGATTGGGATGAAGGTCCTGACAAGCCAGGAGAATACGGTCCTTATCGTCAATCAGAACGTTTTGATATCTACAAGCCTTACATCCAACAATTACTGGATGAAGGTAAAGCCTATAAGTCTTATCGAACTGAAGAAGAACTTGAAGCTGACCGTGAAGCACAACGTGCCCGTCACGAGATGCCTCATTATGAATACGAATATGCTGGCATGTCAGATGACGAGATCAAGGCTAAGATGGCGGAGTCTGAAGCCAAGGGATTGAAGCCTGTTATCCGTTTCCACGTTCCAGAACACCAAACCTACGCGTGGGATGACATGGTTAAGGGTAAGGTTTCCTTTGACTCTGACACTATCGGTGGTGACTTTGTCATCGTTAAAGCTGATGGCATTCCAACTTACAACTTTGCGGTTGTGCTGGATGATCATTTGATGAAAATCTCACACGTTTTCCGTGGTGATGATCACGTTGCTAACACACCTAAGCAATTGATGATTTACGAAGCCTTTGGCTGGGAAGCACCTAAGTTCGGTCATATGAGTCTGATTATCAGCAAGGATACTGGTAAGAAGTTATCTAAGCGTGACGAAACTGTTCTACAGTTTATTGAACAGTACCGTAAGCTTGGTTACTTACCTGATGCACTATTGAACTTCATTATCTTGCTTGGCTGGTCACCAGTGGGCGAGGACGAAATCTTCTCATTGAAAGAATTCGTCAAAATGTATGACGAAAAGCGTTTGAGTAAATCACCAGCCACTTTTGATAAGAAGAAGCTAGAATGGATTAATAACCAGTACGTTAAATCATCTGACGAAGATGTTGTGGTGGACTTGGCTTTGCAACAGTTAATTGAAGCCGGGAATATTCCTGAAAATCCAGATGCTAAGACCCTTGAATGGGCTCGTCAATTGATCAACTTGTACAAGCAGCAAATGAGCTACATGGCTCAGATCAATGACATGGCCAGTGTTTTCTTTGAAGAACCTGAAGAAGTCAGTGGTGACGCATTAGAAGAAATTTCTAACGATACTGCACCAGTTGTTTTGAAGGAATTCTCTGACCGAATCAAGAAGTTGCCAATTTTTGATAAAGTTCAGATTTTAGCAACCATCAAAGCCATTCAAAAGGACACCGGCATTAAGGGGCGGAAGCTTTGGATGCCTATCCGAATTGCTGTTACCCATGAAATGCACGGTCCAGAATTACCAGAATCAATTGAATTAGTCGGTCGTGACAAGACGCTGGAGCACGTTGCTCAAACCTTGGCACAATTGAATAAAAATTAGTTAAACAAGCTAGAGGGCTTGATTGCAGGTAAGTAAATCTGCAGTCAGCCCTTTTCTTATTTTTCACTAAAAAAGAGGATTGTCACTCGCACAACTTAATTAATTTGTAATGATGTCACTAAAAATGTCGGTATAGAGATTAATTATGATAAAATGTACTTACGATTAATCAGAGAGGAGCGAGTTAATGCTTAAAGTATTCAACACACTTACACGACAAAAAGAAGTGTTTACCCCGATTACATCGGGAATCGTAAAAATGTACATCTGCGGACCAACTGTCTATAATTACATTCACATTGGTAATGCGCGTAGTGCCATTGCGTTTGATACCATTCGACGTTACTTTGAATATAAGGGTTATCACGTTAAATACGTTTCTAATTTTACGGACGTTGATGACAAGATGATCAAGGCTGCAAAAGAAGCCAATACGACTGTTCCTGCCATTGCTGACAAGTTTATTGCTGCTTTTATGGAAGACACCACTGCACTGAATATTGAACCAGCTACCAAACATCCTCGCGCAACCGAAAACATCAAGGACATTATTGAATTTGTTCAGGATTTGATTGCTAAGGGTTATGGGTATGAATCGGAAGGCGACGTGTATTATCGTGCCCGTAAATTTGCCCATTATGGTCAGTTATCCCACCAAAATATTGATGATTTAGAAGTTGGCGCCAGTCAACATACTGATCCTGAAGAGGTCAATCGGAAGGAAGATCCCGTTGACTTTGCACTGTGGAAGGCAGCTAAGCCGGGCGAAATCTCATGGGATTCACCATGGGGTAAAGGTCGGCCAGGCTGGCACATTGAATGTTCTGTGATGTCAACGAAGTACTTAGGCGATACCTTTGATATTCATGGTGGCGGTCAAGATTTGACTTTTCCGCACCATGAAAACGAGATTGCCCAGAGTGAAGCTAAAACCGGGCAAAAATTCGCCAACTACTGGTTACATAACGGTTTTGTGACGGTTGGCGATGAAAACGAAAAAATGAGTAAGTCACTTGGCAATTTTGTGACGGTTCATGACATCTTGAAGACCGTGAACCCGCAAGTTTTGCGTTTCTTTATGGCGACTACGCAATATCGTCGGCCAATTCAGTACACTCAGGGCAATTTGGATGATGCCGCTAACAATCTAAAACGACTGCAAACGGCTTTCAATAACCTTAATTACCGCCTCAAGGATGCTGAACCGGGCAACGACCCTAAGGTTGAACAGGAAATCCGTCAAATAGAAGCGGATTTTGTTGATCAGATGGATGATGATTTTAACGTCCAAAATGGGATAGCTCAGGTATACGAACTCGCTAAGCTGGGTAACGTTTATGCGGAACGTCCAGTTGTCTTTAAAGACAGTCTGGCTTTCATTTTGAAGACGTTAACCGAATTAGTGAATATTTTCGGGATTGAATTTAAGCAAGAAACACTTAATGATGACGGTGTTGAGGCACTGATCAATGAGCGGCTAGATGCCCGGAAGAACCGTAACTTTGAGCGCAGTGACGAGATTCGTGAACAGTTGAAAGCACAGGGGATCATCCTTGAAGATACACCACAAGGGACCCGCTGGCACCGAGACGATGGGAAAGGAAACGCATGAGCGAACAAACGCAACAGGATTATCAGCAATTGAATGGGGTTGTGCTGGCCTACATGGGTGATGCTGCCTATGAGGTCTTTATCAGACGTCATTTAATCGAACAGGGGTTAACTAAGCCCAATAAGTTACAACATACCGCGACGATGTACGTTTCTGCTAAGGCACAAGCGGGGTTGATCACGTTAATGGAAGAGGACGGTTTTTGGACCGAAGAAGAAGCGTATTATTTCAAACGCGGTCGCAACGCCAAAAGCTATACGCATGCTAAAAATACCAGTGTGATGACGTATCGTATTTCAACGGGGTTTGAAGCGATTTTTGGTTATTTAGCTTTAAGTGATCAAAAAGATCGTTTAGCTGAAATGGCGCAATGGTGCATTGAACAAGTCGAAGCAGGGAGATTACCAAATGAAAAATAATGAACAGACGCCAGAAGAACCTTCTGAATTTATTTTTGGTCGCCATCCAGCGATTAACGCTTTAAAAAGTGATCAGGAAATTAACAAGGTCTTCATTCAGGACGGTTTAAAGAACGAATTAATTGGTGAAATTATTAAGCTTGCCAAGAAACGTTCTTTGGTGATTCAAATGGTGCCAAAGTCGAAGCTGGAGCGATTAGCACCCCGTGAGAATCATCAGGGTGTCGTGCTGGCTGTTTCGGCTTTTAAGTACGCTACTATTGACGACTTGTTTGCGAAAGCTCAGGAGAAGGACGAGCAGCCATTTTTCCTGATCTTGGATAACATTAATGATCCGCATAATTTAGGTTCCATCATGCGGACGGCTGACGCAGTGGGCGCACATGGGATTATCATTCCTAAGCGTCGTTCGGTTGGACTTACAGGTGTGGTAGCCAAAACCTCTACGGGGGCAATTGAACATGTGCCAGTTGCACGTGTGACTAACTTAGTGAACACGGTAAAGGAATTGAAGGATCGTGGCCTCTGGGTGTTTGGCACGGATATGAACGGAACTGATTACCGTCATTTTGACGCCAAAGGTCCAGTTGGCATTATCATTGGTAACGAAGGCAAGGGAATTTCACCGTTATTGAAAAAAACGGTGGATGAGATGCTGACGATTCCAATGGTGGGCCATGTGCAAAGTTTAAACGCTAGTGTAGCCGCCAGTCTGCTGATGTACCAGGCCTTTTCTTCCCGTCACCCACTGAATTAAACGAATTGGGTGAATGTATTGAAAAAAGATATTTTAATTGTTGATGCCTATAATATGATTGGCAATTGGCCGGATCTAAACCGGCTAAAGTTATCGGGACGTCTGGAAGAAGCCCGCGACAACTTGTTGTCAATTCTTTCGGAATACCATAAATACCAGCGCATCGAAATGATTGTAGTCTTTGATGCCATGTACGTTCCGGGAGTGTCCAAGAAGTATGATCATTACGGCTTGAAAGTCGTCTGGACGGGTCAGGATCAAACTGCTGATGAATATATTGAGATGTTAACCAAGGAAAAACAGACTCGTTTCACGCAGGTCACCGTTGCGACCAGTGATCAGGCTGAGCAGTGGACCGTTTTTTCTGCTGGGGCATTGCGTATTCCAGCAGGCGAGCTTCTAACTAATATTAATCGAACCCGCAAAGAAGTTCATACGCAGGCGGTGAAGTTTGCCGATAAGGGTCAAGTTCGGCATTCACCGTGGAGTGACGGTCAGTTATCAAAGTTAGAAAAACTGCGTGACCATTTGGGCGATGAAGATCATCCGAATATTTAGTAAGTACATGAGAATTAAAAAACAACTGATTTTTATTTTGGACTAGCTTCATGAACGGTGATGTAATCACGCTTCCAGTCGAAAAATAAGAATCGGTTGTTTTTATTATGTACAATTCGGCTTTTTGTTTGGTATGCACCCGCTATGCTTCTTGTTATATTTATTTTCAATGGTGAAGGAACTCAAATATGGAGGAAGCAAATGCGCGTTGAAAATGAAGCAGATTGGGTACTAGTTGAAGAGGCTCGTGATGGTAACGAATGTGCCTTGCAGGAATTGATAAACCGCTATAAACCACTCATTTTAAGCATTCAAAACCGGTTTTATTTACGGGAATTAGAACTGGCAGATTGGTTTCAAGAATCGGTGATCGTAATCTGGGAAGTGATTAATCGTTTTGATGTCACCCGGACACACGCATTTGGTTCCTACCTGAAGGCTGCTTTACTTAACCGGCGACGTGATTATGCGCGACGGATTAATGCCAAGAAGCGCAAAGCCACTGGTCCAGTTTCATCCATCGACGCTAATCCGACCTTTTTTGCGGAAACATTGGCGGATGAGCATTTGTTTTCATCTGAAAATCGAGTTATTTTTCAACAGCAATTGGCCGAAACGATAAAAAAAGATATGTCCAAAATGGAAAGGTCCGTTCTTATTGGCTTGATATCAGGTCAGACTGAGGAAGCAATCTGTGAACAGTTAGGAATTGACCATATTCAGTTTCATAACGCTAACGAGCGAATTAAACGAAAAATTAAGCGGCGCAAGCAAGCCGAATAGGAAACCAACATTGCTTGACACGTACTTGATGAAGATGATACTATGAAACTTGCTATAAGGAGGTGTTAGACGTGGCTCAAAAGAAGGTTGCGTTAGCATGTTCTGTCTGTGGATCCCGGAACTACACGGTCCCGGCTAGTCCTAATCGTAAGGTTCGGCTTGAAGTAAAAAAATACTGTAAGTATTGTGGTAAGCATACGTTACATCGGGAGACCCGGTAACGCGTAAATACCCGGTGTAAGGAGGAGCTCATGCGCTTTTTTAGATTTTTAGTTGCTGTTAAAGACGAAATGAAGCAGGTTTCTTGGCCTGATGCCAAACAGACGCGAAAGGATACAAGCAGCGTGATCTTTGTTGCTTTATCCATGGCGATCTTTTTAGGAATTGTCGACTATCTGGTTCAAATGGGATTAAAGTTCTTGGCTTAATGCCACTAGACGGTAATCTATGCTATAATAGGTTTTGTTGAAAACTTCGCGCGGTCGGAGTTTTTTTATTTTGATAAGAATAATTGACTGTATTAGTCCCTTTAGGAAAGGATGGAACAAAATGGTTGAATCAGCTGAAAAGCAATGGTATGTCCTTCATACCTATTCTGGCTATGAAAACAAAGTAAAGATGAACTTGGAGTCACGTGCTCAATCAATGGGAATGCAAGACTACATTTTCCGGGTAGTTGTCCCAGAAGAAGAGGAACGTGAAGTTAAAAACGGTAAAGAGAAGATCAAGATGGATAAAACCTTCCCAGGTTACGTCTTGGTTGAAATGGTGATGACGGATGAGGCTTGGTACATTGTTCGTAACACACCAGGGGTTACCGGATTTATTGGTTCTCATGGTCAAGGCTCAAAGCCAACACCATTACTTCCTGATGAAGTTGAACTGATCCTGAAACGATTAGGGATGAGCAGCCGTCATGAAGATCTTGATGTGGACGTTGATGATACGGTCAAAATCGTTGATGGTGCCTTTACAGGAATGGAAGGCAAGATTACCGAAATTGATCATGAAAAAGGTAAGCTTAAGGTTAATATTAATATGTTCGGTCGTGAAACCAGTGCCGAACTTAATTTTGATCAAGTTGATCCAGTTGCCTAAATAATCTAAAGAATTACTTGGCAAGTCGTTATAATTGTGGTAATTTATATGAGTATGTTCTGCATACACGTGTGGGAGGAGAAATCTGCTCTCCATTTACCACAACACGGACTCAAGGAGGTATGTCTCGTGGCTAAAAAAGTAGCTAACATTGTTAAATTGCAAATTCCTGCGGGTAAAGCAACACCAGCTCCACCAGTTGGTCCAGCATTGGGCCAAGCCGGAATTAACATCATGGGCTTTACGAAGGATTTTAATGCTCGTACTGCCGATCAAGCTGGGATGATTATTCCAGTTGTTATTACGGTTTACGAAGATCGTTCATTCGATTTCGTAACTAAGACTCCGCCAGCAGCCGTTCTTTTAAAGAAGGCCGCCGGTGTTGAACACGGCTCAGGCGAACCTAACACGAAAAAGGTTGCTAAGGTAACCAAGGATCAAGTTAAGCAAATCGCTGAGACCAAAATGCAAGACCTAAACGCTGCTGACGTAGAAGCAGCTATGCGCATGGTTGAAGGTACTGCTCGTAGCATGGGCTTCACTGTAGAAGGTTAATCCCAGCTACTAACACTACGGATACTTTGTTAAAGCAAATGTATCAAGTGGGAGGCCAAGCCGTTATAACCACATTTGCAAGGAGGAATTCACAAGATGGCTCATAAAAGAGGTAAAAAGTATCAAGACGCTGTCAAGCAAGTAGAAGCTGAAAAGAACTACGCACTTGATGAAGCTGTTGATTTGGTTAAGAAGATTGATTTTGCTAAGTTTGATGCAACGATTGAAATTGCATTTAAGCTTAACGTAGATACTAAGCAGGCTGACCAACAGCTCCGTGGGGCAGTTGTTCTGCCAAACGGTACTGGTAAAGATCAGACTGTTGTTGTATTTGCTAAGGGTGACAAGGCTAAGGAAGCTCAAGCCGCTGGCGCTGACTTTGTTGGTGAAGACGACTTAGTTGCTAAGATTCAAGATGGCTGGTTGGACTTTGATGTTGCAATCGCAACACCTGACATGATGGCCCAAGTTGGTCGTTTAGGTCGTGTCCTTGGACCTAAGGGCTTAATGCCTAACCCTAAGACTGGTACTGTTACTATGGACGTAACGAAAGCCGTTAACGATTCTAAAGCTGGTAAGGTTACTTACCGGACCGATCGTGATGGTAACGTTGCTGTTCCTGTTGGTAAAGTATCATTCGATGCTGACAAGTTAGTTGAAAACTTGAAGACAATCGCCAACGTGGTTGTTTCAGCTCGTCCTGCAGCTGTTAAAGGGACTTACGTACAACACGTATCAATCTCATCAACCTTTGGCCCAAGTGTCAATGTTGATGTGGCATCCCTTTAATTAAATAGAAAATCCCGTATTGACTTTTACTTTAGCATTCTGTATGCTTAGTAAGTTGATATTTGTTCTGCCCAAGACTCAGGTGGCGAAAGCCTTAATTTACCTGCCGAGGAAGATGTGAATTTAATTTTACATTTCTCTCTATGCCTGGCGGACATAGGGATTTTTTATTCCTAAAAGAATTCAGGAGGTGAAACTAATGAGTAAGGAAAATGTTGCAATCAAAGCTAAGGCAGTTGAAGAAGCAACTGAACGTTTTAAAAACGCTCAGGCTGCTATCGTAGTTGACTACCGTGGTTTAACGGTTGCTGAAGTCACTGACTTACGTAAGCAATTACGTGAAGCTGGTGTTTCAATGAGTGTTATCAAGAACAAGATTTTGACTCGTGCTGCTGAAAAAGCTGGTTATGAAGACTTAAACGATACGTTTGTTGGTCCAACTGCCGTTGCCTTTTCTGACGAAGATGCAATCGCACCTGCTAAGATCTTGAAGAAGTTTGCTGATAGCCATGATGCCCTGAGCCTTAAGGGTGGTATGGTTGAAGGCAAGGTTGCTACTCTTGATGAAATCAACGAATATGCTACAATGCCAAGTCGTGAAGACTTGTTGTCAATGCTTGCTAGTGCATTGTCTGATCCTATGCGTAAAATTGCGCGTGCGGTTAAGGCTATCGCTGACAAGGGTGAAGGCGAAGCTGCCTAACCCAGTAACTCAACTCACTATTTCAATATAAAATGGAGGAAACAAAAATGGCTTTTGATAAAGATGCTATCATCGCTTCATTAAAGGAAGCGTCAATCTCAGATTTAAACGACCTTGTTAAGGCAATCGAAGAAGAATTCGATGTTTCAGCTGCTGCTCCTGTTGCTGTAGCTGCTGGTGGTGCCGATGCCGGTGCTGCTAAGGATTCATACGATGTTGAATTAACTGAATCAGGTGACCAAAAGGTTAAGGCTATCAAGGCTGTCCGTGAGATCACTGGTCTTGGTTTGAAGGATGCTAAGGGTCTTGTTGACAACGTACCTTCAGTTATCAAAGAAGGCGTTTCAGAAGACGAAGCTAACGATCTTAAAGCTAAGCTTGAAGAAGTTGGTGGCGTGGTTACCCTTAAGTAATTTAAGGCTGCCCGTTAAAAAAACACTGTGCAATTTTGCACAGTGTTTTTTTGTATCTTCTAGGCAAGTTAGCAAACCTTCAAATTTGGCTGGTAATCGCTGTTGTGTCAGATATAATCATTTCCCCAGAAGTAACGTTAAGTTCGCTAAGCAAGTAGTTTTAGGGGTAGTAGTGCTTAATTGATATAAGTGTTTAAAAAACTAGGGGTTGTACCATAAGCCGATATTGGCAAGTATTTTAATCAAATATTAGCCATAAATAGTGATCATTGTCTGTTGGTTCTATACGGCGATATGGTCTAATTACGCGCTAAAAATCAGATTTCGGCCATTTAACACAAAATAATGCCTACTCCACAAAAAAATTGCGGAATAGGCATTATTCACGTTAAATTCTGGTATCTACCAAGTTATATCACAGCTTACATTGTTTTAAAGATAAAATTTTAGAAGTTAAATATCGTAATCGCCATCCTGCATTGCTTCCACGTTCCCTAAGAGGTAACCATTACCAACTTGTGAAAAGAAATCGTGGTTAGCAGTGGTGGTTGAAATACCATTCATAACGATTGGATTTACATCATCTGCGGTATCTGGGAATAGTGGGTCTTGACCAAGATTCATCAGTGCTTTGTTGGCGTTATAGCGGATAAAAGTTAAAACTTGATCGGTCCAGCCGACTTGATCATAGACTAAATGGGTGTATTTTTCTTCATTCTCGTACAGTTCGTATAAGAAATTGAACATCCAATCTTTGATTTCTTGCTGTTCATTCTCGCCTAATTGATTGTAACCAATTTGGAATTTGTAACCAATATAAGTGCCATGCACAGATTCGTCACGGAGAATGAGTTTGATAATTTCTGCTACGTTAGCTAGTTGATTATGGCCAAGATAGTAAAGCGGGGTGAAGAAGCCAGAATAGAAGAGGAAAGTTTCCAAAAAAACGTTAGCAATCTTCTTCTTTAGTGGATGGCCATCATCATGATACAAGTCACGAATACGGATAGCTTTATTTTGTAAAAATTCTTCGGTATCACTCCAGTCAAAAATCTCGTCGATTTCGTCTGGTGTATTTAAGGTTGTGAAGATTGATGAATAGCTCTTTGCGTGGACGGATTCCATGAATTGGATATTGTTTAAAACAGCCATTTCATGTTGCGTCTGAGTGTCCTTTCTTAAGGAAGCCATCCCATCTTGTGACTGTAAGGTATCCAGGAGAGTCAGACCACCAAAGACGTGTCCGACGACCCATTTATGCTGATCATCTAGTCCGCGCCAATCATCCAAGTCATTTGAAAGTGGAATACGCGTGTCTAACCAGAACTGTTCCGTTAATTTTTCCCAGGTTGCTTTGTCGATTTGATTGTTCACTGCGTTCCAGTTTATAGCATGATATGATTCTGTCATTATTTTCTGCTCCTTTGGCATTCTATGTGCAACGATTATGAGGAATGAGGCTTTCTAAATCACACAGCTTTCACACTGGTTAGCGCCGATTTCACCTTCATCGTCGGTAAATGTCCGAACATAGTAGATCGATTTGAGACCTTTTTTGTGGGCGTAATTGCGTAAGATGCTGAGGTCACGAGTAGTCATCTTATTAGTTCGACCGTTTTTCCATTCGTATAATCCTTCTGGAATGGTTGAACGCATAAAGAGGGTCATACTCATACCTTGATCGACGTGCTGTTGAGCAGCAGCGTAGACGTCAATGACTTTCCGCATGTCAGTATCATACGCCGACTTGTAGTAAGGTAACGTTTCGTTAGACAGGTAAGGAGCAGGGTAGTAGATATTACCGATTTTCTTTTCTTGACGTTCCTCGATCCGGTTAATGATTGGGTGCAAGCTAGCAGTTGTATCGTTAATGTAAGAAATAGAGCCATTAGGGGCAACGGCTAAACGGTTTTGGTGATACAAACCATCTTTCATTACCGCTTGCTTAAGTGCTTCCCAATCAGCTGCTGTTGGGATAAAGATGTCCTTGAAAAGGGATTTAACTTTATCAGATTGTGGCGTAAATTCGCCCTTTTGACTAGTATATTTATCAAAATAGCTGCCATCTGCATAGGCACTCTTTTCAAAGTTGTAGAAAGTTGTGTGCCGTTCCTTGGCAATCTGGTTAGAGGCCATTAAAGTCCAGTAATTAAGTAACATGAAGTAGATATTAGTAAACTCTACCGTTTCGGGGTCACCATACATCATTTGGTTTTTAGCAAAGAAGCTATGAAGTCCCATGCCACCAAGACCAATAGTATGAGCGAGCTTATTACCGTTTTGGATAGAAGGGACAACGTCAATATCAGAATGATCAGTGATAAAAGTGAGCGCACGGACCATGGTTTCAACTGAATGACCGAAGTCAGGACTGGCCATTAAATTAACGATGTTGGTTGAACCTAAATTGCACGAAATATCACGTCCAAGTTGTTCGTAGGTCTGCGTATTATCAACCGTTGATGGGGTTTGAACTTGGAGAATCTCTGAACAGAGGTTGCTCATGACGATGCGGCCATCAATGGGGTTATCCCGGTTAGCAGTATCAATATTAATAATGTAAGGATAGCCGGATTCCTGCTGTAGCTTGCCAATTTCAGTTTCTAGTTCACGAGCAGGCAGTTTCTTTTTACGGATCGAATCGTTGGCGACCATCTTGTCGTATTCTTTGGTAATATCAACGTAACTGAAAGGTACACCGTATTCGCGTTCAACGTCATAAGGGCTAAAGAGGTACATGTCTTGGTTATCACGGCAAAGCTCGTAAAACTTGTCTGGGACTGTAATACCTAACGAAAGTGTTTTAAGACGAATTTTTTCATCGGCATTTTCTTTTTTAGCCGATAGGAATGCGACAATGTCAGGATGAAAAACGCTGAGATAAACAACACCGGCACCTTGTCGTTGACCCAACTGGTTAGAGTATGAAAAACTGTCTTCCAGCAACTTCATGACAGGAACCACACCACTGGCAGCACCTTCAATGTTTTTGATGGGGTCGCCAGCGCCACGTAAGTTAGATAAATTAATCCCAACGCCGCCCCCAATTCGGGATAATTGTAACGCTGAGTTGATGGTACGGCCGATGGTGTTCATATCGTCGGTAGTTTGAATTAAGAAACAGGAGACTAATTCGCCACGCTGTTTACGACCTGCGTTTAAAAAACTGGGCGTAGCGGGTTGATAACGCTGGTGAATCATTTCATCAGCTAAATCCATAGCTAACCGTTCATCCCCATCAGCGAAATACAACGCATTCAGAGCCACTCGATCAATGTAGTTTTCCAAATAATAGTCGTTATCGTTGGTTCGCAGTGCGTACTGAGCGTAAAATTTATAAGCGGCCATGAATGATTTGAAGTGAAAATTCTGAGATTTTAAATAGTCGTACAATGATTGAATAAAATCAAAGTTGTACTTATGATAGAAATCAGATTCAATGTAATCATTGTCCAGCAAGAAATCAAAACGGTCTTGCAAGGAAGCAAATTTTTTGGTGTTTGGTTCAACGTTCTGTGTTAAAAACGCCTGTAGCGCTTCTTGATCTTTGTTCAATGGAATCTGACCGTTTACCGGGATATTAATCTCATTGTTAAGGTCATAATACGTGACGTCTTTAAGCTCTTTTAAACTCATTTTTTAAACTCACTCTTTTCTCTTAGGGCTAAATTAAGTAAAATAAAAGATGGCGTTTTCTGGTATCCAGAATACGCCACCCTAACACTCGCGTACATTAAATGGCCAGCTTTTGTAATTGATCTGGTCGAAAGCCGCTAAATTTAGTATCAGCAGTTTCAATGACGGGCAGAGATTGAAAACCTTGATTTTTGAGGTAATCAACGTACTGCGGATCTTCGTTAATGTTATGTTCAATAAAATCAACGTGATGTTCAGTTAAAAACCGCTTTGTCATTTTGCATTGCATACAATTATTCCGTGAATAAACCGTTACTTTTGCCATATGAACCACACTCCTATGTAATCTCGATAAATAGAGTTTACACCGTTCAGGTAAAATTTCAACCATCAGGGCCTATATTTTGTATACGTTTGAAAGACCAAACACTAAATATGGTATAAGGACGGCAATTGCAGTTACTTTTAGTCAGTGAAAAATATTTTTGGGGATTAGAGATTGTCGTTGAAGAAAGGTAGACATGCATGATAGAAAATGATGAGCATTACATGCAAGAAGCACTATTAGAGGCTCATAAGTCAGCTTTAATTGGTGAAGTTCCCATCGGAGCAGTGATCGTGCATAATGGTGAAATTATTGGCAGAGGCCATAATTTGAGGGAACACAGTCAGTTGGCAGCTGACCATGCAGAAGTTATGGCTATCAATGAAGCTAACCAAAAGCTGCATAGTTGGCGGTTAGTTGACTGTACCATGTACGTTACGCTAGAACCATGTATCATGTGTAGCGGTGCGATTATTAATTCACGGATTGATCGGGTTGTTTTTGGTGCTCGTGATCCGAAAGCTGGCGCTGTAGTGACCTTATATAGTCTGTTGAATGATCCCAGATTAAACCACCAAGTTGAAGTAAAAGAGGGTGTTTTAGCGGTACAGGCAGGTGAGGCATTGAAAGCTTTCTTTAAAGCTGCTCGGAAGCGGAACAAACTCAGAAAACGGCAGCAAACCGACAAACTGTGATCATAACCAGATTTTGGGTAGCATTCACATTTTAAATATGTTAAAGTAGAAGTTGCCGCAAGGCCTTGGGGCAAGGGTGACCTTACGAATCGTGTCAGGTCCGGAAGGAAGCAGCACTAAGTATGAGTGACTTTGTGCTCCAAGTTGATATGATTTTAACGAGGGCGGGACAAAACGTTGAGTTTTGTTACCGTCCTCTTCTTATACAATTTTTAACGATTGGTATGTATAGTATTTGGTGAATAAACACTATATAATGTTTATCAGTGAGTCTTAAGAGATAACCCAAAAGAATCGAGGAAACTAGTCATGAGTTACCAAGCCTTGTACCGGGTGTGGCGGCCACAGCGTTTTGATGAAGTGATCGGGCAGAAACTGATCACCCAAACTTTGAAAAACGCCGTTAAAACTAAACAAATTAGTCATGCCTATCTGTTTGCTGGACCACGGGGAACGGGAAAAACCTCGATGGCTAAAATCTTCGCTAAGGCAGTCAACTGTCAGCATCAAGAAGATGGTGAGCCTTGTAATCAATGTGAAACTTGTAAAGCAATTACTAAGGGCACACTAAATGACGTGATTGAGATCGATGCCGCTTCCAATAATGGTGTGGAAGAGATCAGAGACATCCGTGATAAAGTGAAGTATGCACCCACCGAGGCCGACTATAAAGTCTATATCATTGATGAAGTTCATATGCTTTCGACGGGAGCTTTCAACGCATTATTGAAAACCTTGGAAGAACCACCGGCTAACGTGATTTTTATTCTTGCCACCACCGAACCGCATAAGATTCCCGCCACCATTATTTCGCGGACACAGCGATTTGATTTTAAACAAATCCAAGCTAAGGACAGTCTTTCACGAATGGCTCATATTCTGAAAGAAAAACAGCTTTCTTATGATGAGGAAGCATTAAAAGTCATCGCAAAGGCTTCCGAAGGCGGGATGCGTGATGCGCTGAGTATTTTGGATCAGGTGATTTCATTCGGCGATGATAAGGTCACATTAGATAATGCACTGCTTGTCACGGGTGCGGTACGAAAGCAGCTATTGGTCACGTATCTGACCCAGGTGACACATCAGGAAACTCAAAAAGCGCTGATGACCATACAACAGATTTTAGATGATGGGAAAGATCCCGAACGATTTACGGAAGATTTGGTGAACTTGACCAGAGATCTGCTCCTTTATCAGCAATCTCCTGAATTGGTGACTCAGATTGAAATGGATCAGGTTGATTCGGATTTTAAACAGCTGGCGACAGAAATTAAACCGCAGCAGTTATATGAGATTATTGATGATTTGAATGACATCCAGCAGCAAATGCGGTTTACAACTCATGAAGATGTCTATTTGGAAGTACTAACGGTACGTCTGGCGGGTCACCAAGGTCAGGTTACTGAAACGGGTTCGTCTGTTCCAGTTAATAATGCGGTGATTGACCGATTAGAGGCGGAGTTAAGCAGCCTTAAAAAAACGGTGGCTGATTTACAAAAGGCACCCGCAGCTGCCGAAACTAGTCCGAAGCGTCCCGCTGCGATGAAGACTGTTAAACCAAAGCGTACTCAGGTTAATCTTAGTCTGGTTTATCCTATTTTAGGTGCGGCGACCCGACAAGATTTGTCAGCATTACAGGAAGTCTGGCCTGATTTGATGAATATTTTGTCGATACCGCAACGGTCGATCATGGGTGTTTCCAAGCCCGTAGCTGCTAGTCCTGATGGCGCAATCATTGCCTTTGATTATGCATTTCTTCAGCAGCGTGCCAATGCAGATCAGGAGTTAAATGATGCGTTGGAAAATGGGTTAGATCGGTTAACGCATAAGGTACCTAAGTTAGTGTTCGTTCCCACCGATCAGTGGCCGGAAATTCGTAAAACTTATTTGGAACAGCACCAAGTGAATAATCAAAGCGGACAGGCACCTGAAAAAGCAACTCAAGCTGACGATCAATCTGAAGATGAGTCATCCCAACCAAAAGCGGAACCCGTGGTTGATAAGGCGAAAGAACTTTTTGGCGATGATGTCATCGATGTTAAAGCAGATTAATAATTAATATTTAATACGAGGATGGTAAATAACAATGATGCGTGGAAATCGTAATATGGGCAACATGATGAAGCAAATGAAAAAGATGGAAAAACAGCTCGCTGAAGAACAAAAAGCGATGGAAGCCAAGACATACGTTGGTGTTTCTCCCGATGAAATGGTGAAGGCCACTTTTACTGGTAAACGTGAAATGACCGATTTATCAATCGATCCGAAAGCCATTGATCCGGATGATCCAGACATGCTCAGCGATTTAATTTTAGCTGCGGTTAACGCTGCACTGAAACAAATTGATGAAGACGGTAAGCAAACCTTAGGCAAGTATACAAACAACATGCCTGGAATGTAATTGAGTTAAAGGAGTGAGTGGCAGTAATGCAATATCCAGAACCAATTGCACAACTAATCGATAGTTATATGAAACTGCCAGGTATTGGGCAAAAAACGGCTACGCGATTGGCATTCTTTACCATTGATATGGACAATGATGATGTGACCCGCTTTGCTAAGTCATTAATTTCGGCTAAACGAGACCTTCATTTTTGTTCGATCTGCGGTAATATTACTGAAAACGATCCGTGTGATATTTGTCGTGATAAGTCTCGTGATCAGAGCCAGATCCTAGTCGTGGAACAGGCCAAAGATATCATGACCATGGAGAAGATGAAAGAATATCATGGCCTATATCACGTACTGAATGGGGTCTTGTCCCCAATTGAAGGTAAAGGTCCAGAAGATTTGAATATGTCCAGTCTGCTGAAACGTTTGCAGACCAACGAGAAAGTAAAAGAAGTGATCGTGGCGACTAACGCTACTCCAGAAGGTGAAGCAACGGCAATGTATCTCTCCCGACTGATCAAACCAGCCGGGATCAAAGTGACACGGCTTGCTCATGGACTTTCAGTTGGATCAGATATTGAGTATGCAGATGAAATGACGTTATACAAGGCAGTTGAGGGCCGAACCGAAATGTAAGGAAGTGACAACGTGTTTGGTGTGCGCAAGCAACACATTAGATATCAGTTTGATGAAAAATTATTAACAACGATTGAACGTGCTAAAGAAGAATGGGATCAGGCTAAGCAAACCGAAATTGCCATTGCGGATGTAGATGAAGAGATTACAGCGCAAACAGCGTTAGCTCGCCAGAAGTACCTCTTTTTGTATCGTGAAGCGCGGTTACGTAACGTGCGTGGAGATCATATTCAAGCGTCCGTTTTTGATCATTAAATCAGTTGTCCCATTCCGATGATTTCGTCGGGATGGGATTTGTTAGTTTTTACTCGCTAAAATTTAGGGATTTCGACCATCATTTATTCTTAGAATAAATACGAGATGTTGGATTGACGCTGAAAAACTTGAATTCACTAAATCAGTGTCATGGTCTTTTCAGGGGATTTAAGAAACCGTTCAAGGCCTTGCCAAGCGCTTGATTCCGTAGTCCTAATCAAGTACAATTGCAAGTGTCGTACATCATAAAGGGTGGTTTCAATGTTAATTGACCACCATTATTAATTGTAAGCGAGGTAACCAATTTGGCAGGATTATTTATTTCATTTGAAGGACCTGATGGCGCTGGTAAAACGACCGTCTTAAGCGCGATTGCAGAACAGCTTGATATCGCAAACAGGACCGACATTCTGGTTACTCGCGAACCAGGTGGTAACCAAATTTCGGAAGCTATTCGTAAAATTATATTAGATCCTCAGAATACGCAAATGGATGTGCGTACTGAAGCATTACTATACGCGGCTTCACGGCGTCAGCTTATTCAGGAAACAATTCGTCCTGCATTGACAGCAGGTAAGGTGGTTTTATGCGACCGGTTTGTTGATAGTTCAGTAGCTTATCAGGGCGCAGGTCGACAAATTGGTGAAGAAGCCGTTTATCAGATGAATCAGTTTGCAACTGAAGGCTTAACGCCTGATCTAACTATTTATGTTGATGTTCCCTCTGAAGTTGGATTGGCACGGATCAAAGCACATCGGCAGAATGTTGACCGATTGGATGCTGAAGCACTGAGTTTTCATAAACGTGTCCGCTCAGCTTATCTTAGATTAGCAAAGCGATTTCCAGAACGAATCATAACGATAGACGCCACACAACCGTTAACTGACGTGATCAGTCAAGCTATGACGCTGATTACGGCTAGAATGCAGCAACAATAAATCGGCAGAAAGAAGGATCGAGTATGAAATTAGTGATTGCAATTGTGCAGGATAAAGACGCTAACCGTTTGCGCAGTGAATTTGTTAAAGCGGACATTGGCGTCACACGATTATCAACAACTGGTGGTTTCTTAAAGTCGGGTAACACAACGTATATGATTGGTATCGAAGATAAGCGTGTTCAAGAAGTACTCGATTTGATCCATGAAACTTCCCGAACCCGGCAGCAGTTCATGACGCCGCCCGTTAATATTGACGCGCAAATGGAAAGTACCTCTGGTTACCCGGTCGAAGTTCAGGTGGGTGGCGCAACCGTCTTCGTCTTACCAATTGAACAATTTCATCAATTTTAACTTAACGGAGGAGTAGGCTTTGGCAGAACAAACTTTAATTGAACAAGCTGAAAGCAAGCAGCCGCAGTTAATGCAGCATTTTATTCACCTTGTGTTAACTAACCGACTTAGCCATGCCTACTTATTCTCTGGCTTGCCGGGTTGTGGTAAACGGGCAGTGGCACAAGTTGTTGCTATGCGGTTATTTTGTCAAAAACCAAATGCGGATGGCATGCCATGTGGTCAGTGCCCGGAATGTGGGCGAATCTTAGCTGGTGATAATCCCGATGTTGTCACGGTGGAACCCGATGGCCAGCGCATTAAAGTTGATCAGGTCCGTTATATTAAGGATGAATTTGCTAAGAGTCCCGTTGAAGGCTCAACTAAGGTATTCATTATTGAAGGAGCCGAAACCCTAACGACTAATGCAGCAAATGGGCTATTAAAATTTATTGAAGAGCCCGTTGCTAATCGGGTCATTTTTTTATTGACAACCAATAAAAGCATGATGCTAGCAACTATTTTATCCCGAACTCAAGTCGTCGAGTTTCCGGCATTATCGTCTAAGGCGTTTGCTGAAAGTTTGCGTCAGCACCACATTTCAGAGAATCAGATTCCCTTATTAAGTGGGCTGACCAACAGCATGGATACGGCTGACGAATTGGTTGTCGACGATTGGTTAGCTAAATGTCAACATGAACTTAGTCGTTGGTTTAATCAACTTTCAAAACATGACGACATGGCGTTTGTCACGGTTCAGACTGGTTTGATGCCGTTAGCTCATGACCGTGATCATCAAGCTGTGATTTTAGACGCCATTGTGTTACTTTGGCAAAATATGTTGCAAGCTAAATACCTGTCAGATGACGCACAATCAGTATTTCCAGAATTGCAGACAACCATGTTGGAAATGGCACGATCGTTAACTCGGGAACAACTACTTCAGATTTTAACGGCTGTGCTGGATACCAAAAAGGCGCTTGCAGGAAATATGAATATTCAGAGTATCTTAGAAACTTTGACGTTGCGGATTTTAGCTGATATGAAACAACATGTTTAGCGGTTGCGGATGTTCTCACAGTGGAACATTCATTACATATTGAATAAGTAAAGAGGTGCAATCTTGGCAAAGCGGGATGTTTACGAAGAGTTGAAAGACTTACAGGCCGATATGGTAAAAATGATCTCGAAATTTGAACAGGTTCAAGACGAAGTAACTCAAACATTAGAACAGAATGCTGAGTTGGAAATTGAAAACCAGCATCTACGCGAAGTTTTGCGTTCTGATCGCAATGAAGGCATTAGTGGCAATAATACTGAGCCACCGCTGTCAAAGTCGCGTAAAAATTTAGAAAAACTGTATGAAGAAGGGTTTCACGTCTGCAACTTTGAGTATGGAAAACGACGAGAAAATGATGAGCCCTGTGCTTTTTGTTTAGATGTTATCTATGGTGAACGGTAATTAGGAGGATCAGCGTGCAATCGCAATTAAGCTTTTCAAAACAGAATCAAACGGGCACACTTTATTTAGTACCGACCCCAATTGGTAATTTAGGCGATATGACTTTCCGTAGTGTAGAAGTGTTAAAACAGGTCGATTTGATTGCAGCAGAAGACACCAGAAACACTCAAAAGTTGCTGAATCACTTTGAGATTGAAACGCCGCAAATTAGTTTTCATGAACATAATACGCAAGAGCGTATCCCACAGTTGGTTGCGAAGTTGCAAGCGGGAGAAAGCCTTGCGCAAGTTAGTGATGCTGGAATGCCATCAATTAGTGATCCTGGCCATGAACTAGTTGTTGCTTGTATTGAAGCTGATATCCCAGTAGTACCGTTACCTGGTGCTAATGCAGGACTTACAGCACTGATTGCCTCGGGGCTTGATCCGCAACCATTTTATTTCTACGGCTTTTTAGACCGCAAACCTAAACTGCAGGTTGCGGAATTAGAGAAGCTCAAGGATCGTTTTGAGAGTCAGATCTTTTATGAAGCACCTCATCGACTAGCGAAAACACTTCAACATTTAGTTGACGTTTATGGCGGTGATCGGCAGGCTTCCCTTTGTCGTGAATTGACTAAAAAACACGAACAATTTTTGCGAGGCTCATTGACCGAACTATTAGAGTGGGCCAAGCAGTCAGACCAAGTGCGCGGAGAATTTGTTGTAATCGTTAGCGGTAATGCAAAGGGTGATCAAGATAATGAAGAGCCCGATTATAGCGGACTAAGTATTGAAGATCACGTTGACCACCTTATTGAGACTGGACTGAGGACGAACGATGCTATCAAGCAGGTAGCTCATTTACGTCAACTAAAGAAGCAGGAAGTTTATCAGATTTATCATCATCTTAATCAGAATTAAATAGAATTAGAGGAAAACCGAATGGGCGCGAAAATTTTTTCAGAAAAGCATCAAATCACTTTCTACGAAACAGATGTTACGAATACGGTGACACCAGCCATGCTAGTAAACATGATTATTTTGGCTTCAGAAGACCAAACCGATTCGTTGGGGGTCGGTGCAAAGGTAGTTGCTGACCTCGGTATTGGTTGGGTGGTTACTCAATATAAGATGGACATTACCCGGCTACCCAAACAGGGAGAGACCATTGAAGTGTCAACGCAAGCTACGTGTTACAACCGTTATTTTGCGTTCCGAGAATTTTGGGTTCATGACAGCGAAGGTCGCGAATGTGTTCACGTTGAGAGCATTTGGGTCACGATGAACCATGAGACGCGTAAGATTGTGACGATTCCGAATAGCATTATTGCACCATCTAATTCTGAACAAGTTAAAATGATTCCCCGTTTGTCTCGACCAAAAAAGCTGACCGAGAAGGATCAATTAATGACGAAACAATATCGAGTACGCTACTTTGATATTGATGGCAATGGTCACGTTAACAACTCCCGTTATTTTGATTGGTTGTTAGATGCCTTGCCGATGAGTTTTCTCACGCGTCATAATTTGACCAGTATCAATATTCGTTTTGAAAATGAAGTTCAGTATCATCATATCGTTACCAGTGAAGCAACTTTAATGACGGATGTTCCTGATTCAATTGTGACTAAACATCGAATTACCATGGAAAATGGTGACGTGGCTACTGAAGCAGAGTGTCACTGGGAACCGATCATTAATCGTTCAGATCAAGCTTAGTTGGCAGATAATTGGGCTTAGGTGTATGATGATGGCTGAAGAATCAGGAAAAAGAGGTATGAAAACGATATGAAAGTATTGGCGTTAGATACGTCTAATCAAACACTCAGTGTCGCGGTGATGTCAGATGATCAAGTTTTAGCAACAACGACAGTGACCACGACTAAAAAACATGGTGCACATTTGCTACCTATTATCCAGAATTTGATGCAGACGGCGAAGTTAAAGCCAGCTGAGCTGAACCGAGTCATTGTCGCAGATGGTCCTGGTTCGTACACAGGATTGAGAATCGGCGTCACAACAGCCAAAACATTAGCTGATACATTAAAAATTGAACTCGTTGGCGTTTCCAGTTTAGCGACTATTGCGGCAAATATCGTTAATGAGGCACAGTTAGTAGCGGTTTTATTTGATGGTCGTAACGATAACGTTTTCGGTGGTGTTTATCGAATTCAAAACGGGATACCAGTATCCGTCATTGAAGATCAGCATATTCCGTTTGAAAAATTATTACCCAAGCTTAAGTCGCTAGCTGAACCGATTGTTGTGTTAGGTGACCTTGATGCGTTTACGGAGCGTTTAAAAACGGCTCTTGAAGCAAACTACATCCATTATCCGCTAGAGCTGAGTCTTCCAAGCGCAGTGCAGTTAGGCCGACTCGGTCAACGGCAAGTACCTGTGAGTGACATCAATGGGTTTGTGCCACGATATCTGCGTTTGACCAAAGCGGAAGCTGATTGGCAGAAACAACACCCAGAAGAGGATAGTAGCGATTATGTTGAAAAAGTTTAAAGATTGGTATCAGCAACTGTTTCAAATCCGAGATACCAAATATCAGGATGTTTTGGACATCAAAAATCATCAAGTTCAGATCCAAAATGTTGCTTATTTTTTAGCTAAGGCACAATTTACTGATATCCCCGAAATGCTTGGCATTGAGCGAGCAGTTTATGGGGGGAAAACACCATGGGATTCCGCAGCTTTTGCCAGTGAACTGCGTCATGATACGGATCGTTTATACCTTGTTTTGCGGCGCCACGATCGCCTATTGGCCTTCATTGGCTGTACGTTTAATGATGTTAAAAGTGATGCACATATTACCAACATCGCCGTGGTACCAGACTATCAAAATCGGGGTCTTGGCCATTTCCTAATTGCGGTGATGATTAAAAAGGCACGTCAGCTGGAACTCAAACAAGTTTCTCTGGAAGTTCGGCTAAGCAACGTACGCGCGCAGGCCTTATATCAGGATTTAGGTTTTGAAAAAGCTGGCATTAAAAGGGGCTACTACTTCGGTGATCACGAGGATGCGGTAGACATGGTGATTACTATCGGAGATTCAGAAAATGCATAATCTTAGGATCCAAATCGTAACCGAAGCTGACTTATTGCCCTTAGTTGAAGCCTGTGCCCGTATTGCAACACGGGCTTACACCAACGGTACGGGTTGGACGCTAAAAGATTTTCAGTCTGACATGGAGGCCGCTCATCGTGTGTATACGGTGATCTATAATGGTGACCAGCTGGTAGGTTACGTTGGGGCGGTTAAAGTACTGGATCAAGTTGATATTACCGGTGTGGCAGTGGATCCGACATACCAGCGAAATGGCTGGGCATTTAAAATGATGAGTCGTCTCGTTACGTCATTGGAAGCTAATACGCAGGTATTTTTGGAAGTCAGAGAATCTAATGTGGCTGCCAGACAGCTCTATCAGCGAATCGGGTTTAGCGCCATTAATGTCCGTAAAGCGTACTATACTCATCCGGATGAAGACGCAATTTTAATGAAACTTAGCGTATAAAGAGAGTCACAAAGGGAGCGAATTGAACGTGGAACGTAATTTAATCTTGGCCTTTGAGTCAAGTTGTGATGAAACCAGTGTGGCAGTGATTGAGAATGGTGAAAAAATCCTTTCTAATATTGTTGCTACTCAAATCAAAAGTCACCAGCGGTTTGGTGGTGTGGTACCCGAAGTTGCTAGCCGACATCATATTGAGCAAATTACGGATTGCATTGATTTAGCGATGTCAGAAGCTTCAGTGACTTATGATGATTTGTCAGCGGTAGCTGTGACGTACGGACCAGGGTTAGTGGGTGCCTTGTTAATAGGGGTTACCGCGGCCAAAACAGTGGCTTACGCCCATGATTTACCGTTAATTCCTGTCAATCATATGGCTGGTCATATTTATGCTGCCCGTTATGTAAAGCCAATCGAATTTCCTGCATTGGCGCTGTTAGTATCAGGTGGTCATACTGAATTAGTTTATATGGCTGGACCAGGACAGTTTGAAATTATCGGTGAAACACGCGATGATGCAGCTGGTGAAGCTTATGATAAAATCGGTCGGGTACTGGGAATTAACTATCCGGCAGGTAAGGAAGTGGACCGTCTTGCTCATTTAGGTCAGGATACGTTTAACTTTCCGCGGGCGATGGATGATTCTGAATCATTTGATTTCAGTTTTAGTGGATTGAAGAGTGCTTTCATAAATACAGTTCACCATTCAGATCAAATTGGCGAAACACTAAAGCGGGAAGATTTAGCGGCTAGCTTCCAGCAAGCGGTAGTGGATGTTTTAGCTGATAAAACTGTTAGGGCGCTTGATGCCTATTCTGTAAAACAACTGATTTTGGCCGGCGGTGTTGCTGCTAATCAGGGGTTGCGTGAGCGATTAGATTCAGAACTGCAAGCCTTTGAAAACGTTGATTTCATTAAAGCACCACTTAAACTTTGTGGGGATAACGCAGCGATGATTGGTGCGGCGGGATATGTTAGTTATCAACTGAAACAGTTCGGCGACATGACTTTAAATGCTGATCCTAGTCTTGAGTTCGATTGGATGGCATCATAGAGAAGCTGTATACAGGCAAATAAAGTACTAAAAAACAGATTTCCGAAAAATGGAAATCTGTTTTTGTGTTTTATACGATCAGTCGGATAAATCTTCTAGTGTTAAAGAAGCTTCCTCCCAATTATTTTCGGTTGATTCTATTTGCTTAGTTATTTCTTCGAGCTGTTTTTGCAATTCTGCCATTTTCGCTTGGTCGGAAAAGATTTCTGGCTGAGTCATGGTAGTTTCTATCTGGCCCTTTTTCTCGGTGAAGTCGTTAAGTTGCTGCTCTAATGTCTCGACTTGGCGCGCTAATTTTCGTTCTTGTTTTTGTCGTTCCTTTGATTGCTGATAATTTTGCTTTTTTTGACTAACAGGTTTAACGGCAAGACTGGGATCTTTTTCCAGCGCTTCTTCTTGTTTCTTTTCTGCAACAGCGGCCTGTTCTTGCTTCTTTTCGATGAAGTAATCGTAATCCCCAAGGAATAGTTCAGAGCCCTTAGCTGATAGTTCAACTACCGAAGTTGCTACTTGGTTAATAAAGTAACGGTCATGAGAAACAAACAGGATCGTACCATCAAAATCGTTCAGTGTGTTTTCAAGCACTTGTCGGCTATCGATATCCAAATGGTTAGTAGGTTCGTCCAAAATCAGGAAATTATCGTGCTTCATCGCAAGTTTTGTTAACAGTAGCCGTGCCTTTTCACCGCCACTGAGACTGTGAACCATCTTATCCACATCTTCTCCAGTAAATAGGAAGCTGCCGAGAATCGTGCGAATATCTTTTTCAGGTGTCGTAGGATGGTCGTCCCAAAGTTCGGCTAAAACCGTTTTATTACCGTGTAATGATTTTTGTTCTTGGTCATAGTAACCAGTATCGACACCAGTGCCAAAGGTTACTTTGCCAGCGAGTGCAGGAATTTTTCCCAGAATGGTTTTTAAGAGGGTTGATTTACCGACGCCGTTGGGACCCACGATGGCAATAGCTTGGTGCTTTTTGATGTCGATATTAACTGGTTGGGCTAATACTTTGCTAGGCTCGTAACCCACTGCCAGATCTTTTACAGTCAAAATGATGTTGCCACTTTGACGACGGGGAGTGAACGCAAAGTGAGCGACTTTATCATCAGCTTCAGGCCGCTGTATACGGTCGATTTTCTGAAGTTGTTTACGTCTAGCTTGCGCCCGTTTGGTTGTTGAGGCTCTCACGATATTGCGGTTAACAAAATCTTCTAGCTGAGATATTTTATGTTGCTGTTTATCATATTCTTTCCATTGGCGTTGCAATTGGGCTGCCTTTTGCGTGACGTAGGCTGAATAGTTGCCATGAAAGTGTAAGACTGTTCCCATAGACATTTCGTAGACTTCAGTCACCAGTCGATCCAAAAAATAACGGTCATGAGAAACAATCAGTAGGGCACCCTTATAAGATTGAATATAGCCTTCAAGCCAAGTTAAGGTTTCAACGTCCAAATGGTTAGTAGGTTCATCCAAAACTAATAAATCACGTTTTTCGAGCAGTAGCTTAGCTAACGCTAACTGGGTTTTTTGTCCGCCAGACAATTCGTTGATCGAGCGTCCATAATCCTCTTCGCCAAATTCGAAACCGTGTAGAACACCACGAATTTCTGCACGGTAGCCGTAACCATTGTTATTTTTGAAGGAAGTTTGCCGTTGATCGTAAGTTTTTGAAAGTTGTTCAAATTGTTCTTTATTATTAATCACTTCTGGGTCGCTCATCCGTTCTTCCAAACGGTGCAGTTCATCTTCTTGATCCTGAAGTTCTTGGAAGACACTGGCCATTTCTTCCCAAATTGATTTATCAGAATCGAGTCCGGTATCTTGAGCTAAATACCCAATGGTCATGCCTTTTTTGTAAATAATTTGCCCCTCGTCCGGAGCGTCAATACCCGTAATCATGCGGACCAGAGTCGATTTACCAGCACCGTTTCGACCCACGAGAGCCACCCGACCGTGTTCAGGGACATCTAGGTTGACATTATCAAAAAGAGTATCCGCGCCGAACCGGCGTGTTACTTGTTGGACCTGTAATAACATGTCGTATCAGCTGCCTTTCTATTGTGAAACTATTCTACCATTAATTAGTGAGATACTGATAGGTTTGGTAAAATGTTCATGGATTTTTTATTGAAAATTATTTCACAAATCGCCCCAATATGCTACAATTAACTAGAATGATGTTTTCACAAACTTATTTATTTTAGAAATTCGCAATTATTTTGATGATAAAAGATTCGTTTTCTAAGGTATTTTTAATTAGGTAAATTCACAAGGAGGAAGAGAAATTGGCAGAAACAAAGATTCCGAAGGCCACTGCAAAACGATTACCGATTTATTACCGCTATCTCAATATTTTGCATGATTCTGATAAAAATCGAGTATCATCAACAGAACTTTCAGAGGCCGTTAAGGTTGATTCGGCCACGATTCGTCGTGACTTTTCATATTTTGGTGCACTTGGAAAACGAGGATACGGGTACGATGTTGATAGTTTGTTAAAGTTCTTCAAAAAGATTTTAAATCAGGACAAACTAACTAATGCTGCGCTTATTGGTGTGGGTAACTTAGGAAATGCCCTGCTGAACTTTAATTTTCATCAGAACAGTAATGTGCGGATCAGTGCGGCGTTTGATGTCCGCCCAGATTTAGCAAATACCGTTCAGAGCGGTGTTCCGATTTATCCCATGTCGGAATTACGTAAGCAGCTAGAGGATCAGCAAATCAAGATTGTGATTTTGACGGTTCCAGAATCAGTTGCTCAAAACGTCACGGACGATGCCATTGCGGGTGGCGTTCGTGGGATTCTTAACTTTACGCCATTACGAGTATCCGTGCCAACAAACGTACGGGTCCAAAACGTTGATTTGACTAATGAACTGCAAACGTTGATCTACTTTTTAGATCATTATAATGAAGAAGAGTAATTATTTGCAAATGCGAGAATAGCGACTTGCTGTTTTCGCAGGTAAGTATTCAATACTTAATTAAATGAAGTGGCTCGATTATCAGTTGATGTACTGGTAGTTGAGCCACTTTTACTTTTGTTAGGAAACCGAAGACAATGTAAAAGATTTAGTAAATCGTGCTTTTTTTAGGTAAATGGCTTGCATTTGGGTGGGAATAATTTTATAGTATTAATTGTGATTAGCACTTATGTTAGATGAGTGCTAATAGTGCTAAACTTTATATTTATTGGAGGGATTCAAGTGTTAAAACCATTAGGAGACCGTGTAATTTTACAAGCACAAGAAGAAGAAGAACAGACTGTTGGTGGTATCGTACTAGCAAGTAATGCTCAGGAAAAACCACAAACTGGCAAGGTTGTTGCCGTAGGTAGTGGCCGTGTGCTTGACAATGGTGAAAAGGTTGCGCCAAGTGTTAAAGAAGGCGACACTGTCTTATTTGATAAATACGCAGGTACTGAAGTTAAGTATAACGGTGACTCATATCTCGTTGTCCATGAAAAAGACCTAGTCGCAATTGTCGACTAATTAAGAAGTAACTGGACTAAAATTTTAAACTAAATTATTTTATGAGGTGAAGTAAAACTATGGCTAAAGAACTTAAGTTTTCTGAAGACGCTCGGTCAGCAATGCTTGCCGGTGTTGATAAGTTAGCAGATACAGTTAAAACAACGATTGGTCCCAAAGGTCGTAACGTGGTTTTGGAACAATCATATGGTAACCCAACCATCACTAACGATGGGGTTACGATTGCAAAGGCTATTGAATTGTCAGATCACTTTGAAAACCTTGGTGCCAAGTTAGTTGCTGAAGTTGCTTCAAAGACTAACGACATTGCTGGTGATGGTACCACCACTGCAACTGTTTTGACGCAAGCAATCGTTAACGAAGGTATGAAGAACGTGACTGCCGGTGCTAACCCAGTTGGTATCCGTCGTGGTATTGAAAAGGCTACTGACGCCGCTGTTAAGGCTTTACATGAGATGAGCCACAAAGTTGCCACTAAGAGCGATATCGCTCAAATCGCATCTATTTCTTCAGCTGACCAACAAGTCGGCGATTTGATTGCTGACGCAATGGAAAAAGTTGGTAACGACGGGGTTATCACCATTGAAGAATCTCGTGGTGTTGATACTAGCTTGGACGTTGTTGAAGGGATGCAGTTTGATCGTGGTTACATGTCACAGTACATGGTTACCGACAACGATAAGATGGAAGCTAACTTGGACAACCCATACATTCTGATTACTGACAAGAAGATTGCTAACATTCAAGATATCTTGCCATTATTGCAATCGGTTGTTGAACAAAGTCGTTCACTCTTGATCATCGCTGATGATATTACTGGTGAAGCATTACCAACACTTGTTTTGAACAAGATGCGTGGGACCTTCAACGTGGTTGCTGTTAAAGCTCCTGGCTTTGGTGACCGTCGTAAGGCACAACTTCAAGATATTGCCGTATTGACCGGTGGTACTGTTATTACCGATGATTTGGGCTTGAACTTGAAGGATGCTACGCTTGAACAACTTGGCCAAGCAAACAAGGTTAACGTTACTAAAGACGACACAACCATTGTTGAAGGTGCTGGCGCCAAAGAACAAATTCAAGAACGTGTTTCTGAAATCAAGACTCAAATCGATGCAACAACTTCAGACTTCGACCGTGACAAGCTAAAGGAACGTTTGGCTAAGATGGCCGGTGGTGTTGCCGTTATCCGTGTCGGTGCTGCAACTGAAACTGAATTGAAAGAACGCAAGTACCGTATCGAAGATGCTTTGAACGCTACTCGTGCCGCTGTTGAAGAAGGCTTTGTTCCTGGTGGTGGTACTGCCTTGATCAACGTCATCCCAGAAGTGGAAAAGGTTGAAGCTGAAGGCGACGAAGCTACTGGTGTTGCAATCGTTCGTCGTGCCTTGGAAGAACCAGTTCGTCAAATCGCTGAAAATGCCGGTGTTGAAGGTTCAGTTATCGTTGAACACATGAAGACATTGAAGCCAGGCGAAGGCTACAACGCTGCTTCTAACAAGTACGAAGACATGGTTAAGGCTGGTATCGTTGATCCAACCAAAGTTACCCGTTCAGCGCTTCAAAACGCTGCTTCAGTTTCAGCATTGCTGTTAACGACTGAAGCCGTTGTTGCTGACGAACCAAAGGATGATGCTGCTCCAGCTGCACCTGCTCAACCAGGTATGGGCGGTATGATGTAATAAATTCATTCAAACATCTGATAGATTGTGTTTGAATACGATGAAAGCATTCGCAATGAACCACATTGCGAATGCTTTTTGTTTTCAAAGAAAGTCAAAATTTGATTAAAACGAGTTGTTGGCTAGTGGTGATATCTCAACCATTTCAGTTTACCTTTTACCAGCTTGCTTTCATCTGATAGTTTGTTGTACAATACCTATTGATTTTGCATACCCATTTGCGGCATTCACTTATTTTAGATATTAAATTTCGAAAGGAGCTATCGGTCACTATTATCCTGTGATTGATAGCTGTTATTCGTCGATAAAGGAGTAAAAATCATGTGGCGTTATTTGAAACGGTTACTCATTGGTAAACCGTTGAAGACAACGGACGAAGGTGGACAGGCTTTAACCAAGTTTAAGGCACTGGCACTACTTTCTTCTGATGCGTTATCTTCAGTCGCATATGGGACTGAACAAATTACAACGGTTTTAATCACGCTTTCTGCAGCAGCATTGATGTATCAACTTTGGGTAGCTGCGTTAGTCTTGATTTTACTGTTCGCAATCACGTTGTCATACCAACAGATTATTCACGCCTACCCATCCGGTGGGGGTGCGTACGTTGTTGCAACAACCAACTGGGGACAACCAGCTGGGTTAGTTGCCGGTGGATCACTGTTAGTTGATTATATGCTGACCGTGGCGGTTTCTGTTACCTCTGGTACTGATGCGATTATTTCTGCGATACCTGCTATTAGTTCCCATCAAGTTGGTATTTCAATTATTTTAGTTTTACTGATCATGGGACTTAATCTTAGAGGAATGCGTGAATCAGCTTCGATGCTGACTTTACCCGTTTATTTCTTCATTCTCATGATTTTTGTGATGATTGGGTGGGGAATCTTTGAGATTGTCACCGGACACGTCGCATATCACGCCTCTGCGGCCGTTGGAGCACCTATCCAGGGAATGACACTAGTACTGTTCTTCAGGGCGTTCTCAAGCGGTTCTTCCTCTCTGACAGGGGTTGAAGCGATCAGTAACGCAGTGCCCAATTTCCGCAAGCCTAAGAGTCATAATGCCAGTGCGACATTAGCTATTATGGCATCGATATTGGCTTTCTTCTTCGGTGGTATTACGTTCTTAAGCTACTATCTAGGTATTAAGCCAATGGCTGATAATACTGTTCTGTCTCAAATTGGCCAAGCTGTTTTTGGTCACGGTTTAATCTATTACCTATTGCAACTTGCAACGGCTGCCATTTTGGCTGTCGCTGCTAATACCGGTTTTTCTGCCTTCCCAATTTTGGCTTATAACTTGGCTAAGGATAAGTTCCTGCCACACGCCTATTTGGATCGCGGTGATCGGTTGGGTTATTCAAATGGCATTATTTCACTTGCGGTAGGGGCAATCTTCTTAATCATTATCTTCCATGGGAAGACGAGTCTGTTAATTCCGCTTTATGCTGTTGGGGTGTTCGTACCGTTTACCTTATCTCAATCTGGTATGATTCGTCATTGGTTTAGAGTTCGTGAAGGTAAATGGCAACTCAAGGCCTGCATCAACTTCCTTGGTGCATTCATTTCGTTTGCGTTGGTTGTCTTCTTATTCTTCCTTCACTTTCCTAACGTCTGGCCATATTTGATTGTCATGCCTGCCGTAATTTATATGTTTTATCGTATTCATCGGCACTATGTGAACGTTGCGCGTCAGTTACGGATTAGTGAAAACAGTGATACGGTTAATCATCACTATGACGGTGCAACTGTGATTGTGCTTGTGAGTGACGTGACGCAGGTAACGGCTCGTGCGATTGATTATGCCCGTTCAGTGGGGGATTACGTGATTGCTATGCACGTTTCCTTTGACGAGAATCCACGTAAGGAACATAAAACGGCTCAGAAGTTTAAAGTTGAATTTCCTGACGTTCGGTTTGTTGATATTCATTCTTCTTATCGGTCAATTATCACACCGACTTTGCGGTTCTGTGATGTCATCGCCAAGCGGGCTGCAGAACGGAATTTCACTACCACGGTGCTTGTTCCTCAATTCGTACCACGACGGCCATGGCAGAATATTTTGCATAACCAAACGGCGTTGAGGTTGCGTTCAGCGCTAAATACACGTCAAAATATCATTGTTTCAACTTATAGTTACCACTTAAAGAGATAGTTACCCAAACACCCAGATAATTGATCTGGGTGTTTTTGTTATACATCAGTCTCCGAAGTTCCAGACCTGCTATTCATAAACTAAATAACAGGTGTATTTCCTTCATGAATATCCAAATTTGCAATTGTACATCCCGTCTATACATCCCGTATACTCAATGCTTAAACGAATCAGCATAGACAATTAGAGGGAATACAAATGACCGTAAAGATTACTGAAAACATGAAATTTAGTCCCGCTTTTGATTACATTGATAATGGTGTTGAACATGGTGTTCTTAGTCCATTTGAAACTAAAACAGTGATCCTCAAGAAAGGTCAGCAAATCGCCGATGGGTTTAAACCACTTTCAGGTGATATTAAGATGTTAAAAGACGTCCCTGTGAAGCTTCGTGACGGTGTGACGATTTATACTGATATTTATATGCCAACAACGGATGACAAGTTTCCAACGTTAATTGCATGGAGCCCTTATGGCAAGAGCGCTGGTACCCAGTAAGAAGAGACGCGGTAGATTCCAGAATTTAATATGAATAAGAAAATAGGGCCTATTCCGGCAATCACTGTTGGGAATAGGTCCTATTTATGTTGAAGAACAGTTAGGCTATATTGACATTCAAAACGAAAGTACAATGGCAACTAATCCTGGCTACAAATAGTTGAAATACTGAATGATGACACGGTCTTGAAATTACTTTTGACTGACTTTCTGAGTAATTACTTGTACAAGAAAAGCCGTCAGAACTTGATCTGACGACTTTCTTGTTAAGTTAGGATATGGCATCCTAAGCTTTATTTTAGTTTGTAGTTGAGAAAAATTTTTTAAATTAATTACCTGTTTAGAACAAGCCCATCATGTGTGCAAATGGTGGTACAACGATGTCGACAACGATTGAAATGACAACAACGGCGATAGAAGCCATAGCACCTTGAATGGAACCGAGTTGAACGGCTTTAGCTGAACCAACCGTGTGTCCTGCGGTACCTAAACCTAAACCAGCACCAACTGGGTCGCTGTTTAAGCGGAACACTTTGATCAAGACATCAGCTAAGGCGTAAATCAAGACGGCGTTGATGATACATGCCATCGCAGTAACGGCTGGAATACCACCAGTGGCGCCAGAAATAGGCATCGCAATCGCAGTAGTTGCAGCTTGTGGCAACATAGAAGCAATCATCTTGTTGTTGAGTCCTAAGCCCTTTGATACGTAGTAGATGACGAATAATGAAATCACCATACCAACGATCAATGACAAAACAATTTCTAACCAGAACTTCTTAACAACATCATTCCGACGATACAGCGGAATGGCAAAAGCAATAGTGGCAGGGTTCAAGAACCAGAATAGGATATCCCCACCTGGTTTGTATGCTGACATGTAGAAGGTTGGCAGTGAAACACCGAACCATTTAGCCATCAGCCAAAGAATGAAAATACCTAGAACCATACCAACGAATAATGGCTGGAATAAGAAGAAACCATTTGAAATCTTAAATAAATATTGGCCAATGAGAAACACTGCTAATGATAAGAAAATACCAAAGAATGCAATCCCACCGACTTTCGGATCTAATGCATTACCGAAAAAGTTCACCCAGGTCATTTAACTCAATCCTTTCTATAGTTGGGGAGAGTCGCCGAATTACTGAACATCAGTTGATTTGTGGAATACTTTACGACTGATGGCCATAAATCCTGCGGTCGTGTATGAAATTACAACTAACAGAATAATAGTAGCTAAGATGATAGTCACAATCAGCATAACACCGGTCAAAGCACCATCGTCAGTGAAGACGTTCAGTGAGTTGGCCATTTGGATACCAGATGGGACGAACAAGAAGGCGATTAAGCTAATCAAAAAGTCAGCCATCTTCTCCACTTGATATAATTTAATGATGTGTGATGCTAAAAGTACATACATCAAAGCCAAACCAATAACCGGAGTTGGAACTGGGAATGACTTAGGGAATAATGGTGAAATTAATGAAGAAACGAATAAGACCGTTGCGAAGATGCACATTTGCTGTAAAATTGGTGCCGCTTCGTGTTCAGTTCCCTCAGTCTTGGTAGATTGGTTACTTGCCATAATTAAACACTCCTTTCAGAAATTATAAAAAATTTTTCACAAACTAGTAAAGCGCTTTCGCTTCACAATGTAAGTATACTCATTTTTCCAAAAAAACGCAAGGCTATAGTCATAATTGCAAACGCTTACTGAAAAAATGCTTGTGTAATTGGTGTTTAAATTAATCAGTTTGCTCAATTTGTTCAATTAATGGCCGAAAAATTTAAGGTGAGTGATTGTGTTTACTGAAAGCCATTTGTATAATAGTACCAATGTGTCACGAAGAGAGGAAACTACTATGAAATTTGAAATCATTGTCAGTTTAGTTGCGACTATGATTTTATCCGCCATCCTGACACCGTTTGTCCGCAAACTGGCGTTTAAAGTTGGCGCAATTGATAATCCTAATGCAAGAAGGGTGAATAAGGTACCGATGCCCACGATGGGCGGCTTGGCCATTTTCCTTTCTTATTCTTTTGCGACTATCTTCCTATTAAGGTTTCAGATTCCCACGCGTCAGTTGTGGGGAGTCTTCGCTGGTGAGTGTGTGATTATTGCCACCGGTACGATTGACGATATTTTCGAACTTAAGCCACGTCAAAAGGTTATCGGTATTTCCATCGCTGCTTTAGTAGTTTACTTTGCTGCTGGGGTTAAAATGAGCCACTTGACGATTCCGTTTGTCGGCATGGTATCACTTGGTTGGTTAAGTTTGCCCATTACATGGATCTGGATATTAGCCATTACGAATGCCGTTAATTTGATTGATGGTTTGGACGGCTTGGCCACTGGTGTGGGGATTATCGCACTATCAACCATGGGAATTACTGGGTTATTCTTTTTGAATGTTGCAAATACCTTTGTGGGGATCAGTATCTTTGCTTTAGTTGCGGCAATGATTGGCTTTTTGCCCTATAATTTCTTTCCGGCGCGTATTTATCTAGGTGATACCGGTTCACTGTTTATTGGGTTTATGATGTCAGTCTTTTCATTGTACGGGTTAAAGAACGTGACGTTTATTTCCGTTATTATTCCAGTGATCATCATGGGTGTTCCCATAACGGATACCGTCTATGCTATATTGCGGCGTTTACTGAATCGGCAACCAATTTCACACGCCGATAAGCACCATTTACATCACCGCTTGATGCAAATTGGCCTAACACATCGGCAAACCGTGTTAGTCATTTACGGCATTGCGTTAATCTTTGCGTTTATTTCGTTAATGTACCCAATCTCACCAACTTGGGGGACAATTTGTTTAACCGTCGCTAGTTTAATTGGCTTAGAGTTGTTTGTTGAAGCAATCGGTCTAGTTGGTGTGAACCGGCAGCCTTTGCTGAACTGGATCAAGCGGCTAGTGAAGGGAACAACGTCAAAGAATTCACACTGATTTTTATGATCATAAATCATTAAAATAGCGCCAACCATTTGTTTGATTGAGACAGATGGTTGGCGCTATTTGCATCGTTAAATTTGAGGAAAGGTTTCAATCCTAAGAAGCTGGATAAACGGGTACGTCGACTTCATGATAGTGTTCGTTCCCGGTCTTGATGGTGACTTGGCCGGAAAGTAAATTCGTAATTTTAGTTTGAACTGATTCGACGGCAGTTAAGTCCACCGCAATAGTGACCACAACGTTGCTACCATAAGTTGTGTCGATGAGATTAATTTGTTCCTGTTGGAGATGATAATTCAATTTCTCGTAATTGGCATATGAAACGGTCAAAATGAGATCTCGTTGTAGAACCTTTTGGACTAAACCGACTTGCTCGATGGCACGGGAGGTAGCGTTACTGTAAGCCCGGATTAAGCCGCCAGCACCCAATTTGGTACCACCAAAGTAACGGGTAACCACGGCGACAACGTTATGGATCTTCAGTTGTTTTAACACTTCCAGGATGGGAACGCCAGCGGTTCCAGAAGGTTCACCGTCGTCGCTTTCACGCTGGATTTCATCATGTTCACCTAGCATGTAGGCGAAGCAGTTATGATTTGCTTTGGGATTATTCTGACGAACGGCGGCAATGAAGGCATCGGCCGCGTCTTTAGTCTCAACACGTTGTACGCTGCAAATAAAACGGGATTTTTTAATTTCCAGTTCGTGGGAACCAGCGGCTTTAATTGTTAAATAATTTTCTGACATTGATTGAATGACTCCATTTCTGCGTATGTATAGTTAATGAGGTGGTGGAAATGATGGAAGAAAAACAACTTTTTGGTCGACAAATATTGGCCGATACGATGGTGGTTAAAGCTGATTGGCAACCGCAATTGATTCGTCGATCAGCGATGATTGAGACCGGTCAGTGGGCAATCTGTCAACGTTGCAGTCAGAAGACGGCCAAGCAAGAGGTTCGACTACCGAACGGCAACTATTATTGCCCGCACTGTTTCCAACTGGGGCGAGTCACTTCCAACCAATGGCTGTGGTCGTTGCCTGAGCCCAATCAGTTTTTACAATGGCCGACATCACCGTTAACCTGGTCGGGACAGCTGACGCCTGCTCAAGACGCTTGCAGTCAGCAAATCAACGATATTTTTGCTGCTGGTAAAACGCATCTGCTTTGGGCAGTGACCGGTGCTGGTAAAACCGAAATGTTGTTTTACGGTATTGCACAAGCTTTAATGAAAGGACTACGTGTCGGCATCGCATCACCGAGAATTGATGTTTGCTTAGAGCTTGCACCACGGTTTCAAGCCGCGTTTGACGGGATTCCACAAATTGTGCTGTACGGTGAGATGGACAGACCTTACGAATATTGCCAGCTCACAATTTGCACAACGCATCAACTTCTTCGATTTTACCATGCTTTTGATGTTCTGGTGATTGATGAAGTGGATGCATTTCCGTTTGCTGCTGATCCTGGGTTGAATTATGCGGCTGAGCAGGCAAAGAAAGAGTCTGGAGCATTACTTTATCTCACCGCGACACCCAGTAAAGAATTACAAAGGCAGGAACGTCAGAAAAAACTGTCAGTGAGTTATTTACCTGCTAGGTATCACGGGTATCCATTACCGGAGATACGGCTAAAGTTAACAAATAGATGGCGCCAAGTTCTGGTTAAAAGTCGTTTGCCTAGTGCAGTAACAACTATTCTTAGAAAAATCGTTTCACGCCAACGTCATTTTCTACTTTTTGTGCCGCACGTAAAGGATTTAGAAGGGGTGCAGCTAGCACTTAAACATCAATTTCCGGATATGAAAGTAGCAACAGTCCATGCAGGGGATGAGAACCGGCATGAAAAAGTTCAGCAGATGAGAAATGGTGATTTGGATTGCTTAGTTACGACTACCATTCTAGAGCGCGGTGTTACCTTTGCCAATATTGATGTCGTCGTACTGGGTGCGGATGATGCGGTGTTTTCAACTGCTGCCCTGGTCCAAATTGCCGGGAGAGCTGGCCGCAAAGCAGCTTATCCTACAGGGCTGGTGGCTTTTTTTGCTGATTGTCAAACGAAAGCAATCAAAGAAGCTCGGCGCCAAATCCGCTTCGTTAATCGAAAGGCCCAAAAAGAGGGATTAATAGGGGGTGAAACTCATGGCTGAATGTTTACTATGTCACCGTAATAGCCGTCAACAGCTAACACTCTGGCAGTTGTTAAACTTTCAACCAGTTGAACCGCCATTACTGTGTCAGACGTGTCTTGGCAGTTTAGAAGCCATTTCGCCTGAACAGGCGTGCCCGGGTTGCGGTCGTGCATGGTCAGAACAGTTGTGTCCAGATTGTGCAAAATGGCAAGAACTACCAAGCTTTAAAAACCGGGCAATGTTTCAATATAATGAGCTGCTTAAACAATATATGTCACAGTATAAATTTTACGGTGATTATCGACTGCGAAAAGTTTTTCAAGCCGAAATCGTTCATGAGATCAATCGCTTTAAAGCTGACCTAGTGGTGCCAATCCCGATTGACATGGCAACTCAGCAACGTCGGGGGTTCAATCAAGTTGCTGGTCTATTAGAACCTGTTAAGATAGTGGATGGACTGACGACACTTGAGTTGGATAAGCAGCGGCCTCAGTCAGCCAAAAATCGTCAGGAACGGCTCAAATCTAAGCAGCCTTTTAAGCTAAATTTAAGTGCTGAAAAATTTAATAAAAAGAAGGTCTTGATCGTGGATGATATTTATACCACTGGTCGGACGATTCGTCACGCTGCAACATTGCTCTTAGACGCTGGTGCTAGTGAGGTTGTGGGTCTTACTTTAGCTCACGGATAAATTGAATAAATACAGATTAATGCTGTTTGGAGCCTTAAACTATTGTGTATTGTAGCGCTTTCTATTATAATTAAGCTATAAACAAAACAAACATTTAAGCCGTAGACTTAGGTATGCTTAAATTAACTTTTGTTTGTTGTGGAAGGGAGAGAAGTTCTATGCTCACATTCAATATTCGTGGCGAAAACATCGAGGTCACTCAAGCAATCCGGGATTACGTTCAAAAGCGGATCAGTAAGCTTGAGAAGTATTTTGAGCAAAGCGTGGATTCAACTGCTCATGTTAATTTGAAGGTGTATCAAAATAAGGATTCTAAGGTGGAAGTTACTATTCCACTTCCTTATTTGACACTTCGGGCAGAAGAAACGTCTCCAGATCTTTATGCAAGTATTGATTTGGTTACGGATAAGCTAGAGCGTCAGATCCGCAAGTACAAGACAAAGGTCAACCGTAAGTCTCGTGAAAAAGGGTTCAAAAACCTTGAATTCACACCTGAAACTGCCGACAGCGAAGACACTGATGATAGTGCAAAGTTAGAAGTTGTTCGGACGAAGCGAGTTTCCTTGAAACCAATGGACAACGAAGAAGCAATCCTACAAATGGATATGCTAGGGCATGACTTCTTTATCTATGAAGACGCTGAAACCGATGCTGTCAATATCGTCTACCGTCGTAATGACGGTCGTTACGGTTTGATTGAAGCCGGCGATTAATTATTTAAAAATATCATTGCGAAGGGATCGAAGCTTTATTAATCAAAGCTTCGGTCCCTTTGTAGTCAGACTGTAATGCTTTTATTACAGTCTTTTAAAAAATATACTTATCAGATGAGTTTTAAAAAACGCATATAAATGTTAGACTAGTTGATGGTATGCAATCAAATGAATGATAATAATTGAGAACACATTAACAGAAGGGAATCAAGAATGGCTAACTTTTTAAAACGCTGGGTCGAAAGTGATAAACGAGAACTTCGACGAATCAGCAAAATTGCAGATCAGGTTAATAGCTACTCTAAAGAGTACGAAGCTTTATCTGATGATGATTTAAAAGCAAAAACTCCAGAATTTCAAAAACGTTATCAAGATGGCGAAACCCTAGACGATTTATTGCCAGAAGCCTTTGCCGTTGCGCGTGAAGGGGCTAAGCGAGTGCTTGGCTTATACCCGTTCCACGTTCAAATTATGGGTGGTATTGTGCTTCATGAGGGTAACATCGCTGAAATGAAAACTGGTGAAGGTAAGACGTTGACCGCAACCATGCCTGTTTACCTGAATGCATTGTCAGGTAAGGGGGTTCACGTTGTGACGGTTAACGAATATCTGTCATCTCGTGATGCTGAAGAAATGGGTGAATTATACAACTGGCTGGGCTTGAGCGTTGGCTTGAACTTAACCGAAAAATCACCCGAAGAAAAGCGGGCAGCTTATAACTGTGATATCACTTATTCAACCAACTCAGAAATTGGGTTTGATTATCTGCGTGATAACATGGTTGTCTATAAGGAAGACATGGTACAGCGGCCACTGAACTTTGCCATCGTCGATGAAGTGGATTCAATCTTGATTGATGAAGCTCGGACACCACTGATCATTTCTGGTCAATCTGAAGGCACTTCGCAGTTGTATCAACGGACTGACCGTTTTGCTAAGACGTTACACGAGGACACTGATTACAAGATCGACTTGGAGTCTAAGAGTGTGTCGTTGACTGAAGAAGGAATCGCAAAGGCTGAAAAGTACTTCAACCTGAAAAACCTTTTTGATACTGATAATACTGCTTTGACCCACCATTTGGACCAAGCCTTACGAGCTAATTTCATTATGCTTCGTGATAAGGATTACGTGGTTTCCGATGGCGAAGTTTTGATCGTTGATTCGTTTACCGGTCGTGTCATGGAAGGCCGTCGTTATTCTGATGGCTTGCACCAAGCGATTGAAGCCAAGGAAGGCGTGGACATTCAAGAAGAATCCAAGACCATGGCTAACATTACCTATCAAAACATGTTCCGGATGTACGATAAGTTAGCTGGTATGACGGGTACTGCTCGGACTGAAATTGAAGAATTCCGTGAGATCTACAGCATGGAAGTTATTTCAGTACCAACTAACAAACCCGTTATTCGGATTGATGAACCAGATGTTTTATACCCAACTTTGGAAGCTAAATTTAACGCGGTTGCCGACCGGATTAAAGAATTGCACGAAAAGGGCCAGCCAATCTTGGTTGGTACTGTGGCAGTTGAAACATCTGAGTACATTTCTCAGTTGCTGGATGAGGCTAATATTCCTCACGTGGTCTTAAACGCTAAGAACCATGCTAAGGAAGCTGATATCATCATGAACGCTGGTCAACGTGGCGCCGTTACGATTGCTACTAACATGGCTGGTCGTGGGACCGATATCAAGCTTGGACCCGGCGTTCGTGAATTGGGCGGCTTAGTTGTGCTGGGGACTGAACGACATGAATCTCGTCGTATTGATAACCAGCTTCGTGGCCGTTCTGGTCGTCAAGGTGACCCAGGTTTGACACAGTTCTACCTGTCGCTTGAAGATGATTTGATGCGCCGTTTCGGTACTGATCGAGTTAAGGGCTTCCTTGAACGGATGAACGTTGAAGGTGATGATGCGGTGATTAAGAGCCGGATGATCAGTCGTCAAGTTGAATCTGCTCAAAAGCGGGTTGAAGGTAACAACTACGATTCACGTAAGAACGTCTTGCAGTACGATGACGTGATGCGTGCACAACGTGAGGTTATCTACAACCAGCGTAATGAAGTGATTAATGAAGATAAGTCCTTACGTTGGGTTATCAAGCCAATGTTTGACCGGACTATCGATCGTGTTGTTAACCTCCATACGCAAGGTGAGCAGAAAGATTGGGATTTAAGCACGATTCTGGACTTTGCAATTTCTGCAATTGTCAGTCCTGATCAGATTAAGTTAGATGATCTTAAAAACAAGAATGCTGATCAGATTAAGGAATTGCTTAAGGGCTTAGCTGATGATGTTTATCAAGCTAAACAAAAGCAACTTTATGATCCAGCACAAATGCTAGAATTTGAAAAAGTCGTTATCTTACGTGTGGTTGACTCTCATTGGACTGATCACATCGATGTCATGGATCAACTTCGAACTTCTATCGGCTTACGTGGTTATGGTCAATTGAACCCGTTAGTTGAATATCAACAAGATGGTTACCGGATGTTTGAAGAAATGATTGCTGATATTGATTATGACGCAACTCGTCTGTTCATGAAGTCAGAAATTCGTCAAAACATTAAGCGTTAAAGACTTTAGTCGGTTCAGTAACCGACCAACTGAAAATCTGTATGACTTTGGTCATGCGGATTTTTCGTATCTAGAGGAAATAATCACATATGTGCTATTGTGAGTGTTGATGATCAACTTAAGAGCATTAATTTGGAGGTAAGGTAATGGAACTCAGTGATATTAAACGCGATATAAAAGCCATGACTAGTGAAATCGATGGCTTTGGGAGGTCTCTTTGACTTAGATGCCCTGAATGAAAGTATTTCGATCAACGAATCAAAAATGGCTGAACCTGGATTTTGGGATAATCAGCCTAGGGCGCAAAAGTTAATTGACGAGACCAATCAGCTAAAAGCAAAATCCGAATCATATCAGGATTTAAAAAATCAGTTAGGCGATGTTTCTGTGGCGGTCGAGTTGCTGGAAGAGGGACCAGATGCAGAGGTTCAAAGTGAACTGGAAGCAAATTTAGCCAAACTCAAAAAGAACCTGCAGCAGTACCGGTTAACGCTCCTCTTAAATGGCCCTTATGATGCTAACAACGCTATTTTGGAAATTCATCCAGGAGCAGGTGGTACTGAATCTCAAGATTGGGGTTCGATGCTGCTGAGAATGTATACGCGGTGGGCTGAACAGCATGAGTTTACTGTAGAAACTTTAGACTATCAAGCAGGTGAAGTGGCGGGAATCAGTTCGGTTACCATTCTGATTTCTGGACATAACGCCTATGGATATTTACGGTCAGAAAAAGGCGTTCACCGGTTGGTTCGAATCTCACCTTTTGATTCAGCTGGTCGGCGGCATACCTCGTTTGCATCAGTTGATGTTTTGCCAGAACTGGATGATTCGGTTAACGTCGACATTAATCCAGCAGATTTAAAGGTTGATGTTTATCGTGCTAGTGGTGCCGGTGGACAACACGTTAACAAGACTTCTTCAGCGGTTCGAATTACTCATGAACCAACGGGTATCGTGGTTGCCAGTCAGGCCCAACGTTCACAGCTTCAAAACCGTCAAACGGCGATGAATATGCTGAAAGCTAAACTGTATGAACGGGAAGAGGAAAAGAAAGCAAAGCAAAAAGCAGCGATTGAAGGCGAACAGTTGGATATTGGCTGGGGCTCTCAGATTCGTTCTTATGTTTTCCATCCGTATACCATGGTAAAAGATCATCGGACCAACTATGAAACTGGAAATGGTCAAGCAGTCATGGACGGTGATTTAGATCCATTCATTAATGCGTACCTGCAATATCAGTTGGAGCAAGCGAACCCCGATTGATGAGAGAAACGTCTAACATCTTTTTTAAAATTAAAGTTAGGCGTTTTTTCATACTGCCAAATTAGTTAATACCATATATCAAACATGCTATTGTGATTTCTGAAGCGTATCTTCAAGCAAGAAAGCGGGTCCAATAGGTTTATGCTATACTTCTTTTAGAAACTGATAATGAAAATGCAGGTGTTGATGATGACAATGGGATTATTAATATTAAGTTTGGTAGCTCAACCAGTCTGGTGGCTTGGACTAATATACGAATGGTGGACAGCTGATCGGCGGATTAAACAGGAACGACGAACTTTTGGCAGTGCGGTTTATTCTGACAAGTTTGAGGTGCGACATTTTGTTTTATTAAGCCTTTTTTGGGGGCTAGTGACGTCAGTGGTGTCATTTGCTGTGGGAATGACAGTGCCAATTAGTTGGTGGGTGTGCTATTCAGTCTTTGCACTAATTGCGGTTATTTTTGGTCTGGGTTCACGACTTCCAATCACCATTTTTGTAGGAACAGTGGTATTGTATGACTGGATCGATAAAGCCAGTTTTAGTCAACCAATTTTGACGCCGCTAAGACATTTTGGCTTCTCAAGTCAACCAGTCAATATCGCTGTTTTAGTGATTTTGTTGGCAGCAGTTTTATTGCTGCTGAGTAGCTGGCTAAAAAGGGCTGGCGGCCGATTTGCTTCACCCAAAATCTTTGCGCAAAAACGGGGCAAGCTTATTGCTGGCTATCCCTTTAACGAGCTGTTAGTCGTTCCAACCCTGATATTGGTCCCAGGAGATTTTATCAGTACACATTTGGCTTTTTGGCCTGTACTATCACTTGGCGATACGCATGTTACGCCGCTATTTTTGCCGTTACTGCTAGGACTGCACTTAACGATTTTCAAGCAGAATCCTAGGATGGCTTTTAAGCGCTTGGCAAAGTCTCTGTTAATCCTCAGCGTTTTGGTACTGATTGGTGGCGTAATCGCACTGCTGAATAAACCCGCTGCGTGGGTCATTTTGGGGTTAGCTTACATCGGTTACGTTGGCTGCCTATTGAGAGCACGGTGGCACGATCGACGGCAGTCATTTTGGTACTCTCAAGTCGATCACGGCGTGCGGGTATTAGGAGTTAAACCGGAAACACCTGCTGCCAAAATGGATATTCAAGTCGGCGACATCATCACTACTTGCAATCAGCAACCGGTACATTCCGAAACCAGCTTTTACGAAGCTTTATTGTCTGATCCAACCTATTGTCACCTTAAAGTTCAAACGCCGGAGGGTGATTTAAAAGTAACTGAAACCGCAATTTTTGACGGTTCACCGCATGAGATTGGAATTGTGATGTTTAAAGATTAGGAGGACCTTATGCAAAGAGTCTTAGTTGTTGATGATGAACCAGCAATTGTAACGTTGTTATCTTATAATTTGGAAAAGGCTAATTTTGAAGTGGATACGGCTACTAACGGTCCTGATGCAGTTCAGATGGCGATAAAAAAACACTTTGATGCAATTTTATTGGATCTGATGTTACCGGGTTTAGACGGAGTGGAAGTCACCAAAAAGCTGCGTCAAGAAAAAGTTGATACACCCATTTTAATGATTACAGCGAAGACGGATGAATTTGATAAGATATTCGGTTTGGAACTGGGTGCAGATGATTACATTACCAAACCGTTCAGTCCAAGAGAGGTGTTAGCGCGATTAAAAGCGGTTCTACGACGGACACAAGGAAAGACTGATAGAGAAAACAGGTTTAACGAAAATCAGCAGTTGCGTGTTGGTAACATTGTCATTGATCAGTCCACAGTGACCGTGACGGTGGATGGACGTAAAGTTAAACTGACGCCAAAAGAATTTGAACTGTTAATTTATTTAGTTAAACGACCCAATCAAGTTTTGAAGCGTGATCAGATGCTTGAAGGTGTTTGGGGATTTGATTATGCTGGTCAGACACGCATGGTGGATATTCATATTTCACATTTACGAGATAAGATTGAAACGGATCCTAAGCATCCAGTGTATTTAAAGACAGTGCGTGGTTTTGGTTATCGATTTGAGGTACCACAACATGATTAAACGGGTGAGTTTAGAGTATTTAGTCGTGTTAGCGATTAATATGCTGGTCTTTGTCCTAGTTGCCCAGTCACTGATGAATCAGCGCATCGTTGCCAGTACGTATATGCAATTAGTGGTACTAGATTTAGTTGTATCAGTGATTGAGGTGGGCCTTTTTAACTGGGTCGTTCGGTATCGTCAGCAGCCAGTAACTGCAATGACGCACAAGGTTGAAGCGATGTTAAAAGACGAAGAACCCGCTCATATTCTGTTGCATCAAGATAGCGATTATTACGAATTAGCTATGGCAATCAATCATTTGCAGACGCATCAGCAGAAGGTTCTTCGTGCCAAGGCACAACAGGGTGAGGAGCTACGGTTATTGTTATCCTACCTCCCCATTGGTGTCATGGTAATTGATCGTTACAGAAAAGTTGAAATGGCTAATTCAGCAATGGCTGAATTTTTGCAAACGGATATCAGCAGTCGGCGACATCCGTATACGCAGGATATTCACCAATTTGATTTGGTTTCTTTGATTGGTCAAGTTTTTACTAATAAGGAATCTCAACGCAAGGTTATCACGCTCCCAGGGATGCCAACTGAAAAACGGGTGGAAGCATCTGTGATTTATACGTCAACCTCAGAAGATTTCTTTCAGATTTTAGTTTTACTGTACGATGTAACGGAAATTTACGCGGTTGAAAAAATGCAAATGGACTTCCTATCCAACGCTTCCCATGAATTGAAAACACCCGTCACTGCGATTTCTGGTTTTGCTGAGACACTACAAGCTGGTGCGAAGGACGATCCCGAAACGTTAAATCAATTTTTGGATATTATCCAGAGAGAGAGTAAACGGCTGACTGAGTTGATTCAAGATGTGTTATCGATTTCTAGAATTGAATCGCAATCCATATCTCAACAGAAAATAACGGATATCGATATTTTTAATTTAGTTGATGAACAGTTGAGCACACTGCAGCAAATGGCGTCAGTTAAACACATTACACTGGTCAACCAGGTACCTAGTGGCGTTGTGCAGCGCAGTGATGAAGGCAAGTTAGTTGAAATTATCAAGAATTTAGTGTCTAATGCCATTAAGTATAATCGTGAAGATGGTTCAGTCACCATTGATTATGCAGTAACCCAGCATCAATGGACATTGAGAGTAACGGACACGGGTATTGGAATCGCTCAAAACGAGCAAGCAAGAATTTTTGAACGGTTTTATCGTGTTGATAGTTCACGTACGAAACAAGTTGTTAACGGTACCGGACTGGGATTGGCGATTGTATTGGAATTGGTTCAGTCTTTACAAGGACAGATTTCAGTTGAAAGTCAACGTGGCGTTGGCAGTGTTTTCTCCGTGTCGTTCCCCGTTAAACAGCAATAATAAAACGATTTTTGTTGGATTCTAGATATTCAGATTGTTGAATATTTAGGGTCCTTTTTGTCTAGATTGGGATTGGTATAGGGATAAATCTGGAATATTTACAGAATCTTTACAAAGAAATGTACATTACATTTACATTGTATCGATATACTAATTTTTGAAAGATGAAATGGGAGGCTTAAACATGCAAAAAAAGCGGTGGATTGAGTGCCTACTCTTGATTGGCCTGATTGTTCTAGGTGGTTGGGCGTATCAAACGAGGCAAGTAAATAAGTCAAACATGACCATTACGGCAGTGGGATCCACTGCTTTGCAACCGCTAGTTGAGGCTGCCGGTGAAGACTATTCAACTCATCACTTAGGCACGTTTATTAATGTACAGGGTGGCGGTTCCGGAACTGGCCTGAGTCAGGTTCAGGAGGGCGCTGTCGATATTGGTAATTCGGATGTTTTTGCTGAGGAACAAAAGGGGATTAAAACGGGTCGCCTTCAAGATCACAGGGTGGCGGTTGTGGGCATCACGCCAATCGTTAATCGCTCAGTAGGCGTCCATCAGTTAACGACGACACAGCTGATTAATATCTTTACTGGCAAAGTGCGCAACTGGGCTCAAGTTGGCGGTAAAAATCAAAAAATTGTCATTTTAAACCGAGCACAGGGCAGCGGTACACGTACGACCTTCGAACGGTTTGGTCTAAAAAATCGTCGCAGTATCGCAGCTCAAGAGCAAGATTCCTCTGGGATGGTTCGTCAGATTGTTGCCACTACTCCCGGTGCGATTAGTTATGTTGGTTTTTCTTACGTTGATAAGTCGGTGCAGTCAATCAGTATAGATGGTGTTGCACCAACGAATCAAAACGTAACCAGTAATAAGTGGACGATCTGGTCTTATGAACACATGTATACGGGTAAAAAGCCTCAACCTTTAGCCAAACAATTTATTAAATATGTTCAATCTCGACAAATTCAGAATTCACTGGTTCGGCGTTTAGGGTATATTAGCATGGCGGATATGAATGTTACTCGAGATGGCCAGGGAAAAGTACACAAAGTGGAGGCAAGTCATGAATAATAAATTACAAAAACAGCTTCTCAAACGGTCGAAGGCTGCGAAGCTGGAGCGATTGGGGAAAACGGTTAGTTTCCTGGCTTTAATGCTCATCACGGTAACCGTTTTTGCAATTATCATTTTTGTGGCTTCTAAGGGTCTTTCCACCTTTTTCTCTAATCACGTCAATGTCATTGATTTTTTAACTGGTAAAGATTGGAACCCTAACGTGACGAATGCAAAGGGACAGCCAGAAGTTGGCGCATTACCTATGATCAGTGGTTCTTTCGTCGTGACGATATTATCGGCGTTGTTAGCAACCCCATTTGCCATTGGGACCGCTATTTTTATGAATGAAATTTCGCCGCATCGAGGGGCTAAATTCTTGCAGCCAGTCATCGAATTATTGGTTGGCATCCCCTCGGTGGTTTATGGTTTTATCGGACTAACGGTTGTTGTGCCAGCTGTTCGCAGTGTTTTTGGTGGTAGTGGTTTTGGTATCTTAGCCGGTACCTTCGTTCTGTTCGTGATGATTTTGCCAACGGTGACTTCAATGAGTGTAGATGCGTTAAAATCAGTCCCACGGTACTATCGAGAGGCAGCTTTGGCACTGGGGGCCACGCAATGGCAGACCATTTATAAAGTGGTTTTAAGGGCAGCAACTCCCGGAATGTTAACCGCGATTGTGTTTGGCATGGCCCGGGCCTTCGGTGAGGCGCTAGCCGTTCAAATGGTTATTGGGAACGCTGCTTTGCTGCCAACCAATTTGGTTTCACCAGCCTCCACACTGACTTCAGTATTAACCACGGGTATCGGTAATACGGTCATGGGATCGCTGCAAAATAACGCGTTGTGGTCGTTGGCTCTGGTTCTGCTCACAATGTCATTGATCTTTAACCTTGTGATTAGAATGATTGGCCGGAAGGGGGCAATGTCTAAATGAATTCCAAAGTAAGCAATCGCATCGCCATTACAACCCTGTATGTCATAGCTAGCACTATCGTAGTGATCTTAGCAGCGTTGTTAGGTTACATTATTATTAGCGGCTTGCCTGCGCTAAGCTGGCATTTTCTGACGTCTCCCGCTAAAGCATTTAATGCTGGTGGCGGCATTGGCATTCAACTATTCAACTCGTTCTATCTACTGATTCTAACAATGTTGATTTCTTTTCCAATTGCGTTAGGTGCTGGTATTTACTTAAATGAGTACGCCAAACAAAACTGGGTGACGTCCTTAGTTCGAACTGCTATCGAAATTTTAAGCTCATTGCCTTCCGTAGTCGTGGGGTTATTCGGTTTCTTAGTTTTCGTGGTCCAGTTCGGTTTTGGCTTTTCAATTCTTTCTGGTGCCTTTGCCCTCACCTTTTTTAACCTACCACTGCTAACGCGTAGCATTGAAGAAGCGTTAGCTGCAGTGCCAAATGAGCAGCGTGAAGGTGGTCTGGCTCTAGGATTGTCAAAATGGGAAACGGTTCTCCACATCATCGTGCCCGCTGCGCTACCCGCTATTTTAACTGGTGTGATTTTAAGTGCTGGCCGAATTTTTGGTGAAGCTGCTGCGCTGATTTTTACTGCTGGTCAAAGCGCCCCAGCACTGAATTTTACCGACTGGAATCCGTTTAATATTTCCAGTCCGTTAAATCCAATGCGGCCTGCAGAAACTTTAGCCGTTCATATTTGGAAGATTAACTCGGAAGGAATCATGCCAGATGCCAAAGCAATTTCTTCGGGAGCTTCCGCAGTGCTTGTCATTTCAGTCTTAGGCTTTAATTTACTTGCCCGGTTTGTGGGTCACCGATTATTTAAGCGATTGACAGCAGGGTAGTCGTTTTGCTGAAAGTCATTATCAGGAGGTACGCAAATGTTGATCAATCCTTCAAGCCCGCGTTTGGATGACGGGTGGCTGGAACGAAATATCGTGGATCCCAGTCTCAAAAGCCAACAACCAATTGTGCTGGAAACACGTCAGCTTCATGTTTATTATGGTGATAATGAAGCCATTCATGAGGGAGATTTAAAATTTCCTGAACATCAGATTTCAGCACTGATTGGGCCATCCGGCTCAGGTAAATCAACTTATCTCAGGTCGTTGAACCGGATGAATGACGGCATTGCCCGCGTCAGTGGTGAAATTTTGTATCGCGGTGTGGATGTTAATCGACCAGAAATCGACGTTTACGAAATGCGACGACGGATCGGCATGGTTTTTCAACGACCTAATCCATTTTCGAAATCGATTTACGACAACATCACTTTTGCCTTAAAACGTCGCGGTGTGACAGATAAAAAGAAGCTGGATGAGATTGTTGAAACTAGTCTTAAACAAGCCGCTATTTGGGATGAAGTTAAGGATAAATTGAAAAAAAGTGCGCTTGCGTTATCAGGTGGTCAGCAGCAACGACTTTGTATTGCACGTGCCATTGCTGTCAAACCGGATATTTTATTGCTGGATGAACCGGCAAGTGCTTTGGACCCGGTTTCCACGAGCAAATTGGAAGAAACATTATTAACACTCAAAGAAAATTACACGATTATTATCGTGACCCACAACATGCAACAGGCCGCTAGAATTAGTGATTACACCGCATTCTTTAATATGGGGCGGGCGCTGGAATACGATGAAACGTCGCAGATCTTTACCAGCCCTAAAGTGCAGCTGACCAATAACTATGTTGCCGGGGACTTTGGCTAGGAGGACACCATGACTAAATTGTTAGAAACGCACGATCTTCACGTTTATTATGGCCAAAACGAAGCCCTTAAAGGGATTGATTTGACCTTTGAAGAAGGTGGCATTACAGCTTTGATTGGGCCTTCAGGATCGAGCAAGTCAACCTACCTGAGAACCCTTAACCGGATGAACGATTTAATTCCCAACGTGACCATTACCGGCACCATTAAGTTTCGTGACCAAGATATTTATGCACCTCAGACTGATCTAGTGACGTTACGAAAGGAAATTGGGATGGTATTTCAGCAACCTAATCCGTTTCCGTTTTCAATCTACGATAACGTTGCCTTTGGCCTAAAGTTAGCGGGTGAGAAGAACCGCGAATATCTTGATCAAGTCGTGGAAACAAGTTTGAAACAAGCTGCTGTTTGGGATGAAGTAAAGGATCATTTACATGAAAGTGCACTATCCTTATCTGGTGGTCAGCAGCAACGGGTCTGCATTGCAAGAGTGTTGGCAGTTTCTCCGCAAATTATTTTGCTGGACGAGCCGACGAGTGCCCTAGATCCAATTTCCAGTAGCCAAATTGAATCGACTTTGTTAAAATTAAGAACCGATTATACAATCATCACGGTAACCCATAACTTACAGCAGGCATCAAGAATATCTGATCGAACGGCCTTCTTTATGGATGGTGAAGTGATAGAAGTTGACGACACCAAGAAAATCTTCATGAATCCAGCGCGTAAGGAAACCGAAGATTATATTAGTGGCCGTTTTGGCTAAAACCTGAGGAGGGTATCAATGAGACGCTTATTTGATGAAGAACTAGATGAACTTGATAACGGGTTTACTGAAATGGGCATCTTGGTCAGCAACGTGGTGCAGCAGTCGGTTGATGCGTTTATTAACCACGACCGGCAGGCAGCGCAGGCAATCATTGACCACGACCATGATATTAACGAACGTGAGATTCAGTTAGAGTCCAAATCTTTTGAAATCATTGCGCTTTACCAGCCGGTGACTTCTGATTTACGGGAAGTGGTCACTATTTTAAAGGCTGTTTCTGATTTGGAACGTGCTGGGGACCATGCCCGTAATATCGCTCATGCAACGATTGAGGTTAAAGGTAATACCCGAGTCGCTGAGATTGAAACGCAGCTTGCCGAAATGGGACATTTAACCACTGACATGGTGAAGCAGGCCATTCAAGCTTATGTGGATAAAGACGAGGAAGCTGCCAAAGCGTTGGTGACAGTTAACGATCAGCTGATCGCATACCGGGATCAGATTATGCGTGCCAGTTATAATGAAATTGCTTCGGATGCAGATGTTTTAGTTGCTGCCATGAATTATAACAACGTGGCAGCTGATCTGGTTCGGATTGCCGATTATTTAACCAACGTTGGTGAATGGATCGTTTATCTTAAAACCGGTCAAATTGTTGAATTAAAATTAATGAAATAGGCTATTTTAAGGCTAGTGGTTGTCGAATGATAACTGCTGGCCTTTTTATGGAATTTACCGTAGAAGCACGATTGAATTGTCTATCTCCACTTGAGTGGGTATAATGATTCTAGTAGCAAAATTCAAGTTACTTTTGGATTCAGTTAGGTTTAAACAGCTCACTGACTTTGCAAGCGGTAGCTAGAAATGAGGTGATTTTTTGATGAATAGCAAACGCCGACTAACGCGATCGTCAAAGCGGATTTTGACCGGGGTGTTGGGCGGGATAGCAGCGTATTTTGGAATCAGTGCGACCTTGGTTCGCGTTATTTTTGTTATCCTGACGATTTATCCAGGCCACATCCTATTTGGCTTATTAGTTTACTTGCTGCTCACTGTATTGATTCCAGAGGATTCTGGGACAATGCATCACTCGACATTTTGGGGAATGGGGCAGCAATCACGTTCTCGAAAAGAACTCCATGATGTTACTGAAGAAGACACAGATAAAAAGTGAGTTGTCGATATGAAATTTTGGGTTCGAATTTTAATTAACACAGTGTTATTTATGGCACTGGCTGGTTTTTTAAGGTCAAGCTTTTACGTTGCTAGTCCGTGGGTTGCATTATTGGCAAGCGTGGTGTTATCACTTCTAAATGCACTGGTCAAACCATTTTTAGTGGTATTATCATTACCCATAACGGTGGTTACGCTAGGATTGTTTAGTATTGTGATCAATGGTGTGATGCTACAGTTAACATCAATGCTGGTTGGCAATGATTTTCACTTCAGTTCGTTTGGCACCGCACTTTTGGTTGCCATTTTAATGTCGCTTTGTAACGCAGTGATCTCCAATTATGTAGGTCGCGGGCACAGTAGTAATTAAGATAGTTAAAGTTAGATTTTTGCCTTCACAGTTCTCATTAAGACCGGATTCGGAAAGAAGGGCGAGCCACTACTGGCTGGTGTTAGCTAAACAGGTTTTGGATGAGGATAGTAGTTAAGTGGAGTTTCATAACATAACCCGATAGCTAACCGGGAAACTAAAGTGATAGCGCTTTAGTGAGCATGCATTCGATGTACCAGTAGTGGTCAATAATTTGGCAGAAAGTGTAACGGTTGCTGATTTAGTTAAAAACATCCGGCTCGATGTCCTTTACGGTGATGATCTTTTGGAAAACCGAAAAATTTCCACCAGTGACATTTCACGACCGGGTCTTGAGCTAACGGGATATTTTAATTACTATCCAGCTAAGCGGATTCAGTTGTTGGGGATTACTGAGACTTCTTTTGCAAAGGGTATGAGTCACGAAGATCTGTTATCAGTGATGAGGCAGATGTGTCAGCCTGAAACGCCGGCATTTGTAATTTCAACCCAACTAGAACCGCCAGAAGAATTACTTCAGGCAGCAAAAGAGACAGGTATACCGATTCTTGGGACTAAGATGACGACTTCCAGAGTTTTAAGTAATATGACTAACTATCTAGAAGGCAAGCTAGCTGAGCGGCAGTCGCTGCATGGCGTGTTGGTTGACATCTATGGTGTTGGGGTCTTGATCACTGGGGATTCCGGTGTTGGTAAAAGTGAAACTGCTCTGGAACTGGTTAAACGCGGTCACCGGTTAATTGCGGATGATCGGGTGGAAGTTTACCAACAAGATGAGCAAACATTGGTCGGTGCAGCGCCAGCAATTTTATCTCATCTCTTGGAAATTCGTGGTATTGGTATCATTGATGTCATGAACTTATTCGGTGCCGGAGCCGTTCGAAGCGAGACCGATATTGAACTAATTGTTCACCTTGAGGCCTGGACGCCGGATAAAAAGTTTGATCGTTTAGGCAGTGGTTCGGAAACTCAGAAAATCTTTGATGTTGAGATTCCTAAGATTTCTGTTCCAGTTAAAACTGGCCGTAATTTAGCCATTATTATTGAAGCGGCAGCCATGAATTTCCGTGCTCGCTCAATGGGCTATGACGCAACGAAAGTCTTTGATCAAAACTTAAACCGTTTGATCAAGAAAAATTCAAAGCATGAATAGATTAAAATAACTACAGTGAAAGTTAAGAGGTGGCACTTTTGCGGGGAATCCTTGCAGCACTTAACCCCATTGCGTTTTATTTGGGGCCGATACAGGTTCACTGGTACGGCATTATTATTGCCAGTGCCGTTATTATTGCGGTCACTTTGGCCGTTCGCGAAGGCGGTCGCCGAAACGTTGATTCCGATGATATATATGATATGATTTTGTGGGCGCTACCTGCAGCAATCATTGCAGCACGGATTTATTATGTGGCGTTTGAGTGGCCATATTATGCACAGCATCCAGCGGAAATTATTCGCGTTTGGGATGGCGGTATTGCAGTCTATGGGTCGCTAATTGGTGCCGGTATTGTCGTGTTTTTCTTCTGTCGCTCCCGTTTTATTCCGGTATGGTTGATGCTCGATATTGCTGCACCGACAGTCATCATGGCGCAGGGGATTGGACGTTGGGGTAATTTTATGAACCAAGAAGCTTTTGGTCAGATTACCAGTTTAAGTTTTCTTCAGGGGTTACACTTGCCGCATTTTATTATTTCTCAGATGCTGATCAACGGTGCTTATCGGCAGCCCACTTTTTTGTATGAATCTACTTGGGACATTCTAGGGTTCATCGTTTTGATGAGTCTGCGACATCGTCCAGGATTATTTAAACAGGGTGAAGTGTTCTTAAGCTACGTGATTTGGTATTCGTTTGGTCGGTTCTTTGTGGAAGGCATGCGGACGGATAGTTTAATGCTGTTTAACGTCATTCGAGTTTCGCAGTTGTTATCCGTGGTATTGTTTATTGGCGCAATTGGTCTCATGATTTATCGTCGGCGACTTGGTTCCCAGGTCTCAATGTATTTGGATGGTAATCCGTATTCAAAAAAAGCCAAGCAGGCTAAAAATTAAGGAGAAATTACTATGTCTGAAAAAATTGCAGTGTTAGGCGCAGGTTCTTGGGGAAGTATTTTGGCAAACCTATTGGATGAAAATGGCAGTGAAGTTTCACTTTGGTCATATAATCCCGATCAGGTTAAAGAACTCAACGAAAAACACACTAACACGCATTATATAAAAGATTTTACGTTTTCTGAAACCCTTAAAGCCTACTCAGATTTGAAGCAGGCATTGGAAGGTGCGACCACCGTACTGTTCGTTGTTCCTACTAAGGCCGTGCGCTCAGTTGCCGGTAAGACTAAAGCGGTGCTTGAAGAGTTGCACACAAAGCCACAAATTATCCACGCCAGCAAAGGGATTGAACAAGGCACTTATAAGCGGGTTTCAGAAATTTTAGCTGAGGAAATACCAGCTGATCTTCGGGCAGCCATCACGGTGCTGTCGGGTCCAAGCCATGCGGAAGACGTTGCCAAGCGAGATATTACCCTAGTTACGGCAGCTAGCACGGATTTGGATGCTGCAAAGCATACTCAGAAATTATTTATGAATCGCTATTTCCGGGTGTACACCAACAGTGATGTGATTGGTGTAGAAATTGCTGCGGCCTTGAAAAATATCATTGCTTTGGGTACTGGTGCCTTAAACGGTCTTGGCTATGGTGACAACGCTAAAGCTGCGTTGATGACTCGTGGCCTCGCTGAAATTTCACGGCTTGGTGCTTCATTTGGCGCTAACCCGCAGACTTTCACTGGATTAGCCGGTGTCGGCGATATTATCGTCACTGGAACGAGTCAAAATTCCCGGAATTATCGTGCAGGTGACGAGTTAGGGAAGGGTCAAACGCTGGAAGAAGTGATCGATACTATGGGAATGGTGATCGAAGGGGTTGCAACGACTAAAGCTGCTTACGAATTATCCAAACAGCGCGGCGTTGAAATGCCAATTACCGAAGCAATCTACCAAGTTCTATACGAGGGTAAAGACATTCGCAAAGCAATTTCAGACTTAATGATGCGTGAGGGTCGTTCAGAATTTTAACAACAGGTTGCTTGTGCGCAATCTTATTTCTCGACAAACTTACAAAAAGATAGTAGACTAGGTTTCGTCTTTGAAACTACAAGTATTTAAATAAACACTCAGTGTCGCACTTGTTGCGCTTGAAAGGGGAAGTAGTATGGCTAAACAGTATGATGTAATTGTAATTGGTGCAGGGCCTGGCGGGATGACCGCTGCGCTTTATGCATCCCGTGCCAACTTATCAGTCCTCATGTTAGATCGCGGTATTTATGGCGGTCAGATGAACAACACTGCGGCAATTGAAAACTATCCTGGCTTTTCATCGGTCATGGGACCAGATTTGGCCGAGGATATGTACAAGGGTGCCACTCAGTTTGGTGCCGAGTACGCATATGGCAGCGTAGAATCCGTTGAAGATCATGGTGCTACCAAAGTGGTGACTACCGACACGGATACCTATGAGACTAAAGCAGTGATTATTGCAACCGGCTCAGAATACCGTAAATTAGGTGTGGCTGGTGAAGATACCTACGGCGGGCGTGGGGTTTCATACTGCGCGGTTTGTGATGGTGCCTTCTTTAAAGGTCGTGAAGTGATCGTGGTTGGCGGTGGTGATTCTGCCGTTGAAGAGGGACTCTACTTAACACAATTAGCTTCTAAGGTAACCGTTATTCATCGCCGTGATCAGTTACGTGCGCAAAAGATTCTCCAAGATCGAGCGTTTGCAAATGATAAGATGAACTTTGTCTGGAACAGTAATGTTGAGGAAATCCTTGGAGACGACCAAAAGGTTACTGGCGTTAAAGTTTTGAATAATCAGACTGGTGAAGAAACCACTATTGATGCTAGCGGCGTGTTCATTTACGTTGGTATTTTACCTAAGACTGAGCAGTTTACTGATCTTGGTATTACTGACTCGATGGGTTGGATTGAAACGAATGACCACATGGAGACCAAGGTTCCCGGAATCTTCGCCATTGGTGATGTTCGGGTTAAAGACTTGCGTCAAATTACGACTGCTGTTGGTGATGGCGGTATGGCTGGCCAACAGGTGTTTAAATACATTGAAGCATTGGCTGACAATGGTGCCGTTGTTAAATAATTGATAAATTGGATTTTAAGGGAATGGTCATTGGCCATTCCCTTTTTTAGTTGAATAAAGTCGTAAATCTGATGAGTTACTATATAATGAAGTAGAACTGTTAATTAAAAAGGGGATACCAAATATGCAAACTCTTGCTAAACAATTATCCAACCAGCTGGCTTATGATGTTCGTGAGCTGACTCATGACGATGACGATCAAATCTATCAGTTGCAAAAACAGCACCAAAAATTCTTTGATTTATTTCTGGATCATCGATTAACTAAACGTGAGGCAGTTTCTGATTTAGATGAAGTTGCGGGCGAGGCAGCGGCCAGCCAAAAGCATTATTTAGGCTTATTTAGTGGTGACCAGCTAGTGGCAACCCTGGATTTGACGATTGACTATCCGTTACCTCAGCTGGTCTGGCTTGGTCAATACTTTGTTGATGAGAGTCGGGTATCAACTGGTGAGCGTACCGAGATTCTTAATCAAATTCTGAGTGTGTTGAAGCAGTTAACAGCAGTGCAGGTTCAGTTGCTTGTTTTGAAAGCAGATCAAGAAAATCGTAAATTTTACGAAAATGCGCAATTTGAAACGGTGAGTGAAACGCGCACACAGGTTGGACAGGTCTTTATGGATGCCCTAATTTATCAAAAAACGTTAGCGAATGAATAACTAGTGAAATCCCGTTAAATTAGGCTTTACATGAGCCTTATTTGATGTTGATGCTTTCGGTGGCGAAAATACGTTCGCTATGTTAAAATAGACAAACATATGTGGGAAGGCAGCTGCTTTCCTGCTTTTAACGTGTACTGAAATTAAGGGGGTAATCCATTTATGATTGAACGGCAGGGAGATCGTCAGTTTGACCTAGTTTCAAAGTATCAGCCCACAGGAGATCAACCCGAAGCAATCAAAGAATTGACAGCGGGTATTGAACAGGGCAAAAGGGCCCAAGTGCTGTTGGGTGCGACGGGAACAGGGAAAACATTTACCATTTCCAACGTCATCAAAAATGTGAATAAGCCAACACTGATCCTTTCTCATAACAAAACGTTGGCTGGTCAGCTCTATGGTGAGTTTAAAGAATTTTTCCCCAATAATGCTGTGGAGTATTTTGTGAGTTATTACGATTATTACCAACCAGAAGCCTACGTGCCATCAAGTGATACGTACATTGAAAAGGATTCGTCGATTAATGATGAGATTGATAAGTTACGTCATTCTGCAACCAGTTCATTACTTGAACGCAACGATGTCATCGTGGTGGCGTCTGTGTCTTCCATTTTTGGTTTAGGGGATCCCACCGAATATAAAAACCACACCGTTTCGCTAAGAGTGGGTCAACAAATCGAGCGTAACGATTTAATGCGGAAACTGGTTGATATTCAGTTCGAACGTAACGACATCGATTTTCAACGTGGCCGTTTCAGAGTACACGGGGACGTACTTGAAATCTTTCCTGCATCTCATGATGAACGTGCATTGCGAGTGGAGTTTTTTGGTGATGAAATCGATCGTATTCGAGAGGTTGACGCTTTAACTGGTGAGATTATTGGTGATCGTGATCATGTGGCCATTTTCCCTGCAACTCATTTTATGACGAATGATGATATTATGGATCGTGCGATTACGGGAATTGAAGCCGAATTGAAAGACCGCTTGGCATACTTTGAAAAAGAAGGTAAGTTGCTAGAAGCGCAACGGCTTAAGCAGCGAACCACCTACGATATTGAAATGTTACGGGAAATGGGTTACACCAACGGTATCGAGAATTATTCACGCTTTATGGATGGCCGTAAACCTGGCGAACCGCCGTATACCTTGCTGGATTTCTTCCCTAAAGATTTTTTGCTGGTTGTAGACGAATCTCACGTTACCATGCCACAAGTTCGCGGCATGTATAACGGTGACCGCTCCCGGAAGCAGCAGTTGATCGATTACGGTTTCCGACTGCCCAGTGCACTGGATAATCGGCCGTTGAAACTTGACGAATTCGAAAAGCACATTAACCAAGTGGTTTATATGTCTGCTACCCCCGGTGATTACGAATTGGACCAGACGAATACCGTTATTCAGCAAATTATTCGACCAACTGGGCTATTGGATCCAACGGTGGAAGTTCGACCAATCATGGGGCAAATGGATGATTTAGTTGGTGAAATCAATAAGCGAATCGATGCCAACGAACGGGTCTTTGTTACCACTTTAACTAAAAAGATGGCAGAAGATTTGAGCGACTATCTAAAAGACCTAGGAATTAAGGTTGCTTATTTGCATAGTGATATTAAGACACTGGAACGGACTCAGATCATTCGCGACTTGCGACTTGGTAAGTACGATGTGCTGGTTGGAATTAATCTGCTACGTGAAGGGATTGACGTGCCTGAAGTTTCACTGGTGGCCATTCTAGATGCTGATAAGGAAGGCTTCTTGCGTAACGAACGGTCACTGATTCAAACTATGGGTCGAGCCGCTCGTAACGAACATGGTGCGGTTATCATGTATGCCGATACCGTGACGGATTCTATGAAACGGGCGATGGATGAAACGGCTCGACGGCGTGAAGTCCAAATTGCCTATAATAAAAAGCATGGCATCACACCTAAAACAATTAAAAAGGATATTCGTGATTTGATCAGTGTTACCAAACCGGATGAAAACGCTGGTAAGAAAGATGACTTTGTTGAAACTGACTTTGAATCAATGACGTCTGAAGAACAGCAAGACATGATCAAACGCTTAGAAGATGAAATGCGCAGCGCAGCGAAGAAACTGGATTTCGAACACGCTGCAACGCTACGTGATACCATCTTAGAATTAAAGACTGAACTAGATGGGTAATAAGGGGGACATGGTTTTTGGCAAACGATTATATTGATATTCATGGGGCAAGAGCCCATAACTTAAAAAACATTAACGTTAAAATTCCTAAAAATAAACTGGTGGTTGTAACCGGACTATCAGGCTCTGGGAAAAGTTCGTTGGCCTTTGATACGTTATACGCTGAAGGACAGCGACGCTATGTTCAAAGCCTATCCGCTTATGCCCGTCAATTTTTAGGTCAAATGGATAAGCCGGATGTCGATTCTATTGATGGTCTTTCACCAGCCATTTCAATCGATCAAAAGACAACTTCGAAAAACCCCCGTTCAACGGTAGGAACCGTCACTGAAATCAACGATTATTTGAGGTTATTATGGGCTCGAGTTGGCACGCCAATTTGTCCTAATGATGGGACTGAAATTTCCAGTCAATCCGTTGAACAGATGGTTGATCGCGTACTTGCACTACCTGAACGAACCAAACTACAAATTTTGTCGCCGATTGTGCGGGAGAAAAAAGGTCAGCATAAAAAGATTTTTGAGAAAATCAAGCGTGAAGGTTTTGTGCGTGTTCGAATTGACGGTGAAGTTCACGATGTTGATGAAGAGCTTGATTTAAATAAAAATCAAATGCATTCCATTGATATTGTTGTTGACCGAATTGTCGTCAAAGACGGGATTCGTTCACGTTTATTCGATTCCTTCGAAGCAGCACTGCGGTTGAGTGGTGGATATGCAGTTGCCGACTTGATCGATGGCGAACCCATCATGTTTTCTGAACACTATGCTTGCCCAGTTTGTGGTTTCACTGTTGGTGAACTTGAACCACGGTTATTCTCATTCAATGCGCCGTTTGGTGCTTGTCCTGACTGTGACGGTCTGGGAATGAAACTAGAAGTAGATCCAGATTTGATCGTTCCCGATGCGACAAAAACATTGCGTGAGGGTGCGGTTGCCCCTTGGGATTCTAGCTCTAAATATTATCCAGAAATGTTGCGCCAAGCTTGTGAACAGGCTGGTATCGATATGGATACACCTTGGGAAAAGTTAACGGATAAAGACCAGCAATTTGTCCTTTACGGGTCAAAGGGAAAGAACTACCACTTTGTTTTGGACAGTGATTTTGGTGGTGTTCGTGAAACCGACACACCGTTTGAAGGTGTCATTAATAATGTGGAACGGCGCTATCATAATGGCTCAGATTTCACCCAAGGTCAGATGCAGCAATATTTCCGTGAATTAACTTGTCAGACCTGTCATGGTTACCGGTTGAATCGCAAGGCGCTAGCCGTTAAGATTGCTGGTCATCATATTGGTGAAGTTTCTGATTTGGCAATCAGTAAAGAATTACCATTCTTCGAAGAACTGCACTTCAGTGAACAGAACGAAACGGTTGCTAAGCCAATTTTAAAGGAAATTCGGGATCGGTTAACCTTCCTGGAAAACGTTGGTTTAGACTATTTGACGCTGAGCCGTTCTGCCCGAACGCTATCTGGTGGGGAAGCTCAGCGAATTCGGTTAGCAACGCAAATTGGTTCGAATTTGTCGGGTGTTTTATACATCTTGGATGAGCCTTCCATTGGGTTGCATCAGCGCGACAATGATCGCCTGATTGCTTCTTTAAAGAAGATGCGTGACTTAGGCAATACATTGATTGTTGTGGAGCATGATGAAGATACCATGTTAGCAGCCGACTATCTAATCGATATTGGTCCCGGAGCTGGCGCGAATGGTGGTAAGGTCATGGCTGCTGGAACGCCCAAACAAGTCACTCGAGTTAAGAAATCTTTGACTGGACAGTATCTGTCCGGCAAAAAATTCGTCCCAGTGCCAACTGAGCGCAGCAAGGGTAACGGTAAAAAAATCCGGATTACTGGCGCGGCCGAAAATAATCTTAAGGATATTACCGTTGATTTTCCTTTAGGTGAATTTGTAGTAGTTACCGGTGTTTCTGGTTCTGGTAAATCGACCTTAGTTAACACGATTTTAAAGCGGGTTTTAGCCCAGAAGATTAATCATAACTCGGAAAAGCCTGGGAAATACAAGTCGGTTAGCGGGATTAAAAATATTGAAAAAATCATCAACATTGATCAAAGCCCAATCGGACGGACACCGCGAAGTAACCCAGCAACTTATACAGGTGTGTTCGATGATATTCGGGGTTTGTTTGCGCAAACCACTGAAGCTAAGTTACGTGGCTATCAAAAGGGCCGTTTTAGTTTTAACATCAAAGGCGGTCGCTGCGAAGCATGTCATGGTGACGGTATTTTAAAGATTGAGATGAATTTTCTACCAGACGTCTACGTGCCTTGTGAAGTTTGTCATGGCAGCCGATATAACTCAGAAACCCTCGAAGTTGAGTATAAGGGTAAGAACATTGCCGATGTACTGAACATGACTGTTGACCAAGCATTGGACTTCTTCAGCGCGATTCCTAAGATCACCCGTAAATTGCAAACGATTCATGACGTTGGTTTAGGGTATGTCACATTGGGACAGTCAGCGACTACTTTATCAGGTGGGGAAGCTCAACGGATGAAGCTTGCGGCTGAGTTACAAAAGAAGGCAGATGGCAAAAACTTCTACATTCTTGACGAACCGACTACCGGTTTACACACTGATGATATTAAGCGTCTGTTAGACGTGTTGCACCGATTAGTTGATAACGGCAATACAGTATTGATCATTGAACATAACTTGGACGTGATTAAGACTGCCGATTATTTGATCGATCTAGGACCTGAAGGTGGCGAAGGTGGTGGCCAAGTGGTTGCTACTGGAACACCAGAAGAAATAGCTCAGGTGAAAGCAAGTTACACTGGGCGGTACCTGGGTCCCATTCTCCAACGAGACAAAAAACGGATGGCGGAAGCGCAGACCGTTAAAGCCGGTAAAAATTAATCAGGCTGTTTGAGTCATGATTTCGGTGTAAACACTAAAATAAGCGATGTCCCGAGTAAAATCAGGATATCGCTTATTTTGTTTTGTATCATTCGTTGATTTCAGCCCCAATCGACTAAAGCAGAACTGTAATCAAGATCAGTGCACTGGCGACTTGAATGACTAGCAGGCCGCCACCATAAAGGGCAAGTTTTTTACCGGCTTTAACGAAAGCAGCAAAGTTTAAACGAAGACCAATGGCAGCCAGTGCGGTCACTTCACACCAGCCAGAAAGGCCATGGGCCAATCCTGAAACTGCCGGATTAAAATGGAGCCAAGAGTTAAGTGCACATAATACTACAAAACCAACCACGTACCAGGGTAAGGCCCGTCGCCAGCTGTTTTGGACGGTGGATTCAACTCCCTGGGCGGACTGGTTATGCTGATGGATACGGCTAAAAATCACAACCACGGCTACTAACATAATGATACGTAAAATTTTAAAGAGCGTGGCGTAAGTCGTGGTTGGTTCGTTGACCATGGTTGCACTGGCAATAACTTGCCCAACGGATTGAACAGTCCCCCCAATCAAGGCGCCACGTAAAAAGTTGTCGTGGTGAAAAGCCAGTAAGCTGATAACTGGTAAAGTGAGCATCAAAATCGTTCCCATGAGGTTGACCAGTGTAACAGCCAGACGTTTTTCCTCATCCTTCGCTTCAATGGCTGGCGTAATGGCTGCGATTGCTGACGAGCCGCAGACCGCGTTGCCACCCGCCATGAGTAATGTCATCCCTTCGGAAAAGTGCAGTAACTTACCGAGCAGAAGTGCACCGCAAATTGTGATGGTCATTTGAAGCAAAATATAAGCGACACCGGTTAAGTGTAATTCACGGATGGTTTGAAAGGTGATAGTAGCACCTAACAGGAGCACCGAATATTCTAACAGCCGCTTTTCTGACCAAGCCGTTCCACTTTGCCAAACAGGTTGGCGAATAATGGTATTGCCTAGCAGAATGCCGATCAAAAGGGCCACTGTTGGCGCCCCGATTCCTTTAAGCAAAAATGAGTTGATCAATTGACTAATAATAGCAATCACAAAACTAAGACCCAGCCCAGGCAGGACCGCACGTTCAGGTTTCATAGATGTTGTCTCCTCTCTCTTTATACTTGTTGAAGTATACAGAAATTGGTATCATTAATAAAATATCGAATTGTAATAGATTCTATTAATAATTTTAATAGTTGGAGGCAGACTGTGGATAAACTTTTAATGACTTTTATGGCCGTATATGAAACGCGTAACTTTTCGTTAGCCGCAAAGCAGTTATTCATTTCTCAACCGAGTGTTTCTGTACAAATTAATCAGTTAGAAAAGCAACTCGGTCTAAGTCTGTTTGACCGCAGTGGTCATCGACAGGTACAGCCAATGCCAGCTGCAGTGAATCTGTATGCGACGGCTGAACAGTTGCAACGTACTTGGAAACAGGGATATGAGCAGCTTAAACAAACAACGGAGCAGTCAAAGATAAAGGTTGTGTTAGGTTTTTCGCAAACAACCTCAGTGGAATTAATGCCTCGGGTAATTGAATCACTGTTAGCTGACCCACGGTTTCAATTTGAAATCCAAACTATGAATTCAGAGAGTATCCTAAAGGCAGTTGTTGATCGTAAAGTTGCCTATGGCATTATTGAAAAACCAATCGTTGCCGACTATGTTCAGCAGACTGAGGTGCCTGGCGATCAGCTTGTACTAGCGGGGCGTTCGGATGAAAAACTTTGGCTGTTGCGAGAACCGGGATCTGGGGTGCGCCACTATACGGAGGCCTATTTGCACGAACAGGGAATCGTACCGCAACAGACGCTGGTTGTTGACAGTAATCAGAGTATTATTGGGTTATTAACGCGGGGCATCGGTAAAACACTGATGTCAGAGGGAATTCTACCTTCTACGGTAGCTCGCCAGTCACTGGGACAGCAGTATCACCGCCATTTCTATCTCATTGGACTAGATCGTCAGCCTAACGTACAGTTGGCGGACCTGAGAAATGTTCTCGGTAAGGCAATGCTGCGATAGGCCTGATTATTTGTTGTGGGTTGCCCTCAATGCTCACAATCGCTATGATGGATTTATATTATTAACCAGTGTCTATGGATTGGAGTGAGCAATATGTTCAGTATGCAGCCTCAGTGGGGATTTGATTGGCATGAGTTAATTACGGGTGTTTTAAGTTTGATAGCTGCTTATGTAGTGATTGGGATGCCTCATGTCAGTTTGATAGCCATGTCTGTCATCTTTGGCTTTCTAGCAATTCTCAGTGGACTCACCGCATTGTCGGGTGTCAGTAAACTGCGCGATTTTGTTGGCAATTGGGCAGTCGGGGCTTTCATTTTAGCCATTATTGATTTACTGATTGGGCTGTTCTTTATTATTAAACCCAGTAGCGGTATCGTTGTTTTGGGTTATATGGTCGCTTTCTGGTTCATCATTGATTCCGTTGAACGGCTGATTGTTGTGTCGCATTTACGTGACTTTGGGACTGGCTATTTTGTTGGGTCCATGATTCTGGACGTTTTGTCACTGATTCTGGGTATTTTATTGCTGATTAACCCGGTGATTGCCATAATGTCAGTTACTTGGCTGATTGGCTTTTACCTCATTGTTTTTGGTATTAATGCCATTATGTTGGCTTTTGCAAGAAGGTAAAACTAAAAATAGACATTTTAGGGGCTGCCAGTTCACCAGTAGAGAATTGGCAGCTTTTTTGTCAAAACACCCGGTTGAAATTAGTAATGACACGCCTGGTGTGTTAGAATGTTTAAATGATTGATTTGATTGGAGATAGAACTATGAACAATGATGTGCAATTAGTCATTATTTCTGGCATGAGCGGTGCTGGTAAAACGGTTGGTATGCAGGCCTTTGAAGACCTTGGATATTTTTGTATCGATAACATGCCACCGTCGTTAATGAGTAAGTTCTGGGAGCTAGTTAGAGAAACTGGCAAAATCAAAAAGGTCGCCGTTGTCATCGATTTACGTGCCAAAGCGTTTTACGATGAAATCGTACAAATGACTACGGATATTTCGGATTTAAACCGATCAGATACGACTCAAATCGTTTTTTTGGACGCAGATGATGAGACACTGGTTTCACGTTACAAGGAAACACGACGTTCACACCCGTTGGCACGTAATGGCCGGGTGATCGAGGGGATTAAGGCTGAACGAAAGCTCTTGGCACCACTTAAACAGGCCGCACAACTCGTCATCAATACGTCAGAATTATCACCACGTCAGTTGCGTGAAGAAATTTTCCATAATTTTGAAGCCGGTGATATTGAGAAATTCCACATTGAATTGATGTCCTTTGGCTTTAAGTATGGCCTACCAATTGATGCGGATATTGTGATGGATGTCCGGTTCTTGCCTAATCCATACTACCGGCCAGAATTGAAACAATTAACTGGACTGGATCAGCCTGTCTACGATTATGTCATGAAACAACCTGAGACTGAGTCGTTTTATAAACAGTTCTTGGGTTTACTGGAATCAATTATGCCCGGGTATAAACGGGAAGGAAAAAATAACCTAACGGTGGCCATTGGCTGCACTGGTGGACAGCACCGGTCAGTTGCGTTGGCTGAACGATTGGGTAATACGCTGGGTGAGAACTATCCAGTGCATATTACTCACCGCGATATTTTAAAGCGAAAGGAATCAAACTAACTATGATGGAAGAACGACGTCGGCCCAAGATAGTTGTGATGGGCGGAGGCACAGGCTTGCCGGTCATCCTTCGTAATCTAAAGGGTCACGATGTAGATATTACGGCCGTGGTGACTGTGGCTGATGATGGCGGATCATCTGGTATTATTCGCAATTATGTGAACGTTGTACCACCTGGAGATATCCGAAACGTAGTGGTATCACTGTCTCAATTGTCACCACTTGTGTTGCAGTTGTTCCAGTATCGATTCGATAGTAAAGATCAGTTCTTTGCTGGCCACGCACTGGGTAACCTTGTGATTGCGGCGCTATCGGAAATGAAAAACGGTATTTTTGATGCCGTGCAAGAACTTTGCGACATTATGCAAGTTGACGGGCACATTTATCCCGCTGCCAACGAACCGTTAGAGCTTAATGCCGAATTTTCTGATGGCACTACTATGACGGGTGAATCGGAAATTACAGCTGCGCACAAGCTGATTAAACACGTATGGGTCACGTCAAGCAACCATAAAGATGTGGCACCGCAAGCCGTTGATGAAGTCATCAATGCAATTATGGATGCTGACCAAATCGTGTTGGGACCAGGGAGTCTATTTACCAGTATTTTGCCTAATTTGATGATTAGTAACGTGGGCGATGCTTTACGGAAAACACAGGCTGAAATCGTTTATATTTGCAACATTATGACTCAAAAGGGTGAAACTGAAAAGTTCACTGATGCGGATCACGTTCGCGTTTTGAATCGGCATTTAAAGCAAAATGTCATCAATACGGTTTTAGTTAACACTCAAAAAGTGCCAGATGAATACATTGATTATCAGCGCTGGAACGAAATGTCACGTCAAGTTGAGCATGACTTCCATGGCCTGCGAGAACAGGGTTGTCGAGTCGTTTCTGCTGATTTCCTGGAATTACGGGATAACGGTGCGTTTCATAATGGCGAACTAGTGGTTAACGAACTAATGAACCTGCTGGGACAGGTCACTTCGAGGTTTGCTGAGGGGAGGTAGTGCCAATGTCATATGCCAGTGAAGTCAAAAAAGAACTGACAACACTTGAAGTTCATCGCGATAATGCCAAAGCTGAATTAATTGCGCTGATTCGGATGAACGGCTCTATTGCAATTTCCAATCACCATTTTGTACTCAATATTCAAACGGAAAATCCGGCTATTTCTCGCCGCATTTACCAGCTATTGAAGCAGTTTTACGACGTGGAAAGTGAACTGATGGTTCGTCGTAAAATGAAATTGAAGAAAAATAATCTTTATATTGTTCGGGTCAATGAAGGAACTGAACGGGTTCTTGCTGATCTCGGCATTTTTAAAGATGGTCAACTGACCGAAAAAGTTTCACCTGAACTGTTAAAAAATGACGGTCAGGTTCGCTCGTATTTACGGGGCGCTTTTTTGGCTGGTGGATCGGTTAATAATCCAGAAACTTCCCGCTATCATTTGGAAATCTACTCCGTGTACGAAGATCACAACCAAATGATTGCGGAAATGATCAACCACTATGACTTAAACGCACGAACCACTGCTCGTCGTGGTGGGTTCATTACTTACCTTAAAGAGGGCGAACGAATCGCTGATTTTCTTTCGCTGATTGGGGCTTCCAGTGCGATGTTGAAGTTCGAGGATGTTCGGATTATGCGTGACATGCGAAATTCAGTTAACCGGCTTGTAAACTGTGAAAATGCCAATATGGATAAGGTCGCTAATGCGTCTAGTAAGCAAATTGCCAACATTGAGTTTATTCAATCCACGGTTGGCTTAGACCAACTGCCGCCCAAATTACGGGAAGTGGCTGAAATCCGTTTAGCGAATCGCGAGGTCAGCTTAAAAGAGCTGGGTGCCATGTTACCGAGTGGTGCAATTTCGAAGTCTGGCATCAATCACCGGTTGCGTAAAATCAGTGATTTCGCTGACAGTCTTAGGACAGCAAAAGCGGTGTAAGGTGTAAAGTGTAAACGTATATCAAAACAGAGTTTCAAGAAATCTGCTGATTTCCTGAAACTCTGTTTTTTTGTTAACGATTATTTTCATGATTCGTTTTTGTGCTGACGTGATGTTGGGTCCAGGCTTTCTTACCATAATAAACCGCATAACAGAGAACCAAGAACGGTATCATGTAGAACAATGCTGGGCGCTGTGTTGGATCAAATACGATGAGCACACATGACAACAAGCACATGATGAAGGCAATCCATGGAACAACCGGATACCAAGGTGTTTTGAACTTTAGCTCTGAAATGGTGTGGCCGTCTTTAAGCCATTGTTTTCGAAAATTAATTTCGGAAATAGCAATTGCCATCCAAACGATGACAACCGCTAAACCTGAAATGGAGACTAAAACCAGATAGACGGTGGAAGCAGCCACCACGCTGGAGATCAAGGCCAGGATACCACCGACCATACTCAAACAAAGTGCTAACATGGGAACGCCGCGCCGGTTGGTTTGAGCCACTTTCAACGGAATCGTACCCTCATTTGCTAGTGACCACAGCATTCTTGTTGAGGCGTACAGACCAGAATTAGCTGCCGATAAGATGGCTGTTAAAACCACGAAATTCATGAGATCACCCGCAAAAGGTAGCCCGATGCTGTTGAAAAACAAGACAAAAGGACTTTGATTGACGCCAGCTTTTTGCCACGGAATCAGCTCAGACATGACGGTGATACTCCCAATAAAGAAAATGATTAGGCGGAACAGCGTGGTGTGAATCGCTTTTGGCAATGTGACTTCAGGGTCTTTGGTTTCACCAGCTGTAACACCGATCAGTTCCGTTCCAGAAAAGGCAAAGTTCACCGTGAGCATGGTAGTAAAAACGGCCTTAAAGCCGTTGGGGAAGAGACCATCTTTAAACAAGTTAGAAAAGTAGGGTGCATGTTGATAACCCTTAATATGAATGGCGCCAAAGATGGCTAGTCCACCTAAAATGATGAAGAGAATAATCGCGATCACTTTAATACTAGAGAACCAAAACTCAGTGTTGGCAAAGAATTTAACCGACATGGCGTTGGAAACAAAAATAACGACCATGAACAAAGCACTCCAGATCCATGTGGGTGAGTGAGGGAACCACTTACTCATAATGAGGCCAGCTGCAGTAAACTCGGATCCCAACGCCACCGTCCATGTGAGCCAGTAAAGAATAGCAACGGTAAATCCCGTTCCGTGGCCAATAAAACGGTCAGCGTAAACGTGAAAGGAGCCGGTTTGCGGCATGGCAACTGATAGTTCTCCTAGGCACAGCATGACCAGGTAAACTACGACGGCGCCAATGCCATAAGCTAAGATCGTGCCAATTGGGCCTGCTTCGTGGATCGTGTAACCGGAACTTAAGAAGAGCCCTGTACCAATGACACCGCCTAGAGAAATCATAAATAAGTGGCGTGCTGTCATTTTACGTTCAAGGGTGGTATGTGTTTTTTTCTCCAAATTTTCATTCCTCCATAATTGCAAACCAACGAGAATTAGAATAACATTAAAAAATATGGGTACGCAAGTCTAAATATGAGAGGATTATCATAAATGAGTAGAATTAACTTTGATCGACCACTTGTTATTGATGGTGCAATGGCAACTGAACTTGAAAAAAGGGGTGTTGAAACAAACAATGCCCTGTGGTCAGCGATGGCGCTGATTCATAATCCTGATGCTGTTATTGCGGTACATAAAAGCTACTTTGAAGCCGGCGCTAACGTGGCAATTACGGATAGTTACCAAGCAAACTTACCCGCGTTTGAAGCGGCTGGACTATCGGTTACTGAGAGTCGACGGTTAATTTCCGAGTCGGTCCGTTTAGCACAACGAGCACGGGACGAATATCGAGAAGAATCTCAGTCAAAGCGTCCGTTGTTGATTGCTGGCAGCGTTGGGCCTTACGGTGCGTATTTGGCTGATGGTAGCGAATATACCGGTAAATATCAATTAACGAAGCAGCAGTATCAGGATTTTCACCGGGAACGGATGCAGATACTGGCAACAGCTGGTGCGGACTTATTTGCCTTTGAGACGCAGCCTAACTTCGAGGAAACTCAGGCGTTAGTTGACTTGTTAGAAAATGAATTTCCGGAAATGTCAGCATGGGTATCGTTTAGCGTGAATCAAAAGGGGCAGCTATGCGATGGGACTTCATTAAGCCAAGCTGTGGCGTATTTTGAAAGCCATCCGCAAGTGGCCGCTATTGGTATCAACTGCACGGCAATGACAAATATTGAAAAACTGGTTAAACAGGTGGCAGGGGTAACCAGCAAACCGATTATTGTTTACCCTAACAATGGCGATATCTATGATCCAGTGACTAAAACCTGGCAGACAGTACCCGATGCACCCGTGTTTAGGGATTTGGTACCAAAATGGCAGGTGGCTGGTGCCAGTTTAATCGGTGGCTGCTGTCGAACTACACCGACGGATATTTCGCAAATTGCGACAGCAATAACTAGAGACTAAAAAAGACGAACTCGGATGAGTTCGTCTTTTGTATTACGGGTTTAAACCGATTATTTACGGTCTTTAGAACTGGTCATGATTGAATCAATCAAACCGTAGTCAACAGCTTCTTGAGCCGTTAAGTAATGGTCACGTTCAGTATCAGCATTAACCCGTTCAATTGGTTGACCGGAGTTATCTGATAAGATCTGGTTGATCATTTTACGAGCCTTTAAAATTTCTTCGGCCGCAATTTCAATTTCAGTTTGTTGACCTTGTGCACCACCTGATGGTTGGTGAATCAAGACTTGTGAGTGTGGCAATGCGAAACGCTTGCCTTTGGTACCAGAAGATGCCAAGACACTAGCCATTGAAGCTGCCATACCAGTAACGATAGTTTGCACGTCAGATTGGATAAAGTTCATGGTATCGTAAATTGCCATACCTGAAGTGATCACACCACCTGGTGAGTTGATGTAAAGGTAAATATCCTTTGTTGAATCTTGCGCATCCAGGAACAATAGTTGAGCGATAATAGCGTTAGCCATATCGTCTTCGATTGCACCGGAAAGCATAATGATTCTGTCCTTTAATAGGCGAGAGTAAATATCATAAGCACGTTCGCCGCGGGAAGATTGTTCAATAACCGTTGGGACTAAGTTCATAGCTTTGCAGCCTCCTTATGATCGTAAGTTTATTAGTCTGTTTGACTAACTGATTTGTAGTTTAACCTAAAGGTCAAAAAAGGTCAAACAAAATCACTTGGTTCATGAAAGTCTCATTGTTAGCCCGACACCAAAACTTAGGATACCATATTTTGAACAGATTGACTGAATAACGTGCTTGGTTATGATGCTATTAATTGTATGAATCTTATTGACACGGGTTTAAGAGATTATCATACTTAATGGTAAATTTGTTTGTCTACAAGGGGGGAAGTTCATGACGTGGCTGCTAGTTATTTTACCAGCGTTACTTGCTGGTTTGATTCAAGGCTTAACAGGGTTTGGTGCTGTGATTATTATGATGATCTTTTTTCCGTCAATTTTACCAATGGCACAGGCGGCTGGTATTGGCGGGATTATTATGTTACTAAGTGAAATTTCGTTAGTGGTTCACTATCGTCATCATTTTAAACTAAAACGCGTATTGTCCGCGTTTATTGTTTATGCTGTGGTGGCAACTTGGTCAGTGCATTTAGGTCTGGTACTGAATACGCACGTTTTGCGTATAATGTTAGGGCTATTATTGATTGCACTAAGTATTTATTTCCTGATTTCTAAAAAGGCGGGAAGTCGGCAGTATCCCTGGTATATTGCAATTTTATTTATGATTATTTCGGGTTTCTTTAACGGTTTATTTGGTATTGGCGGTCCGCTCATGGCACTGTATTTTTTGTCTCGCTCTAAATCCGTGCCTGAATATATTGCCAATATTCAAGGGTTCTTTCTAATTGATGGCTTCTATATTACTGGTGTTCGAGTCACCAGTGGGATTCTGGGAACTCATGTTATTCCATACATATTAGTCGGCATGGTAGGCGCGACTGTCGGAACGATGATTGCGTCTCGATTATCAACTCGATGGGATCTGGCAACGATCAAGCCATGGATTTACCGGTTTATTGGGCTGGCTGGTTTTTACTACCTGCTATTTTAATGAGAGTACAAAAACAGGATACCGTTAAATCGGTATCCTGTTTGTTTGACGTTACATTTATGCGCCCGGAGGGAATCGAACCCCCATTTCAAGAACCGGAATCTTACGTGCGATCCATTACACTACGGGCGCATATCAGTTACATTTCAACACTAGAATACTATACCTGAATTTGCATATAAATACAAGGGGTAATCTCAGAATGAATCTAGTCCGACTTAAAAAAAGTTGTGCGTGTATTTGCAATTGGATAGGCTCCCTGCTATAATCTGAAATGTGGGTAAAGATAAGTACCCATTAATTTTTGGCCTGAATGGGTCACATTACGTCACTACGGGACATAACCTGTCCCATAGGTGGTAGAGAGTTGGTTAAGACATGGACCTTGAGTGGAGATGGGTGAACGCAGTTGTTCCTAAAATGTCCCAGAAACTGCTCAGACGTTATTCGCTGTTGCTGACAGTCAGACAAATGCAGCCGGTTGGTCGTCGTTCATTGGCTGAAAAGATGAACTTGACCGAACGAACTGTGAGAACTGACTTGGATAGCTTAGTCGATACTGGTCTGGTTTCGATGCAGACTAACGGTGCTTGGTTAACGGACGATGGTCAAAAAGCAATCCTTAATCTTCAACCCTTGGTGGCCGATTTAACTGGTCTACGTAAGAAGGAGACGTTGCTTAAGGAGCGGCTTGGCTTACAGGACTGTTTAATTGTTTCTGGTGATTCAGATGAACGTCCAGATGTCAAACAGGCCATGGGTAAAGCAGCTAACGATCTGCTCAGGCAGCAATTACCGATTGGTGAAAGCATTGTTGCCGTCATGGGTGGAACAACGATGGCTGCGGTAGCGGAGACGTTATCATCCACGTTGGCTGAAGACCGGCAGTTAACTTTTGTGCCGGCTCGAGGCGGTATGGGCGAATCACCCAATATTCAAGCAAATACAATTTGTGCAAGAATGGCTGAAGCAACTCAGGGTCATTATCAGGCACTGTATTTGCCAGAACTGAGCTCTGAGTCAACATCAACATCATTACGTCATGAGCCTGCCATTGCAAAAACACTTGACTTGATCGATCGTGCAAACGTCGCAATTCATTGTGTAGGTGATGCGATGGCAATGGCCAAGCGACGTCAAATGTCCGACGAAGTGACAGCAACGCTAGCAAAGCGGCACGCAGTTGGGGAAGCGTTTGGTGACTTTTTTGATCAGGATGGTCAGATTGTTTACCGGGTTCCCAAATTGGGCTTGTCGATTTCAGATCTTGAACGAATGGATCTGGTCGTTGCAGTTGCTGGTGGCCATAGTAAGGCTGCCGCAGTTGAGGCATATTTCAAAATTCCTCCGGCCAAAACATTTTTGATTACGGACGAAGGATTAGCTGACATGATTTTAAAGTAGTGATACTATATATTAGTGTCGCTGTTTAAAATAATTATTTTTTTAACTTCCTAAAGGAGGAAAACACAGTTATGACTGTAAAAATTGGTATTAACGGTTTTGGCCGTATTGGACGTTTAGCATTCAAGCGGATCCACGAACTTCATTCTGACGACATCGAAGTGGCAGCAATCAATGATTTGACTACCCCTTCAATGCTTGCATACCTATTAAAGTATGATTCAACACATGGTCGTTTCCCAGGCGAAGTTTCAGCAACAGATAAGGGTATCGTTGTTGATGGCAAGGAAATTCCTGTATATGCAGAACCAAAGGCACAAAACATTCCTTGGGTTAAGAACGACGGGGTTGACTTTGTTCTCGAATGTACTGGTTTTTACACTTCAGAAGAAAAGTCACAAGCTCACTTGGACGCTGGCGCAAAGCGGGTCTTAGTTTCAGCTCCTGCAGGTGCCGTTCGTACTGTTGTTCCAGGTGTTAACTTGGATACTTTACAAGCTGACGACAAGATTGTTTCAGCTGGTTCATGCACGACTAACTGCTTAGCACCATTAGCATACTTCTTAAACGAAGAATTTGGCATCAAGGCCGGTACTATGACTACCATTCACGCCTTCACTGCTACTCAACAAATTCTTGATGGCCCTCGCGGCAAGAAGATGCGTAACAACCGTACTGCAAGCATTAACACCATTCCTCACTCAACTGGTGCAGCTAAGGCTATTGGCCTTGTTATCCCAGAATTGAATGGTAAACTTCAGGGTCACGCACAACGTGTTGCTGTTGTTGATGGTTCATTAACTGAATTAGTTGCTGTCCTTGACAAGAAGGTTACAGCTGACGAAGTTAACGAAGCAATCAAGAAGCACACTGTTAACAACGATGCCTTCGGTTACAACGATGACGAAATCGTTTCAACTGACATCATTGATGACCCTCATGGTTCAGTATTTGACCCAACTCAAACTGAAGTTACTACTGCCGGCGACACTCAGATCGTTAAGACTGTTGCTTGGTACGATAACGAATGGGGCTTCACTTGCAACATGGTTCGTACATTGTTGCACTTTGCTTCACTTTAATCATTAACGAGTAAAAAACTAGAAGGCGGAGGAGGGTGACTTTCTCCGCCTTTTACAACAATTGACTTGTACCAGAGGTCACAATGATCAACTTGATATAAATCAGGAGGACTTTAAATTGGCTAAATTAACTGTTTCAGATTTAGATTTAAAGAGCAAAAAAGTCTTAATGCGTGTGGACTTTAATGTTCCGATTAAAGACGGTGTTATTGGTAATGACAACCGTATCGTTGCTGCACTACCTACCATTAAATACGTGATTGAACACGGTGGCAAAGCTATTTTGCTTTCTCACTTAGGTCGGATCAAGTCTGAAGACGACAAGCCCGGCTTATCAATGCGTCCAGTTGCAGAACGTCTTTCAAACTTGTTGAACAAGCCTGTAACCTTCGTTCCTGTAACGGAAGGTGCACAATTGGAAGATGCCATCAACAAGATGAATGATGGTGACGTATTAGTAATGGAAAACACCCGTTACGAAGACGTTAAGAACGGTGAACAAGTTAAGCGCGAGTCAAAGAATGATCCAGCTTTAGGCAAATACTGGGCATCCCTTGGTGACGTCTTTATTAATGATGCTTTCGGTACTGCTCACCGTCAACATGCTTCTAACGTCGGCATCGCTTCTAACATGGCACAGACCGCTGCTGGTTTCTTAATGGAAAAAGAAATCAAGTTTATCGGTGGTGCAGTTTCAAACCCTGCTCATCCATTCGTTGCCATTTTAGGTGGTGCCAAAGTTTCTGATAAGATTGGCGTTATTAACAACTTATTAGACAAAGCTGATAAGGTGATTATCGGTGGTGGTATGACTTATACCTTTTATGCTGCTAAAGGCATGAAGATTGGTAACTCATTAGTTGAAAAAGACAAGATCGATTTGGCTAAGGAAATCATGGACAAGGCTGGCGACAAGTTAGTATTGCCTATTGATTCAGTTGTTGCTGAAAAGTTTGATAACGATGCAGCTCACAAAACTGTTGACGGCGATGTTCCTGATGGCTACATGGCATTGGATATTGGACCTAAATCAGTTGCCTTATTTAAAGATGTTTTGAAGGACGCTAAGTTAGTTGTTTGGAATGGCCCAATGGGTGTGTTCGAAATGAGTAACTACGCCGAAGGAACTCTTGAAATTGGTAAGTTCTTGGGTACTTTGAGCGATGCGACAACCATTGTTGGTGGGGGTGACTCAACTGCTGCCGTTCAACAACTTGGTGTTGGCGACCAGTTAACCCATATTTCTACCGGTGGTGGCGCTTCATTGGAATACCTTGAAGGTAAGACTTTACCTGGTATTGCAGCTATTAGTGAAAAGTAGTTATTAAAGAAGCTGGGATACTATCCTGGCTTCTTTGCGCATTCTTAGTATGGTAACCTTTTTTAATTGGCGGTGGGCTTCACTAGCTAAAACGTTTTCATTCCGATAGAATAGTATTGTGAATTTAAATGACTGAACAAAAGGAGCGTTTACTGTGCGGATACCACTTATTGCGGGCAATTGGAAGATGAATAAGTCTGTCGATGAAGCTCGCTCGTTTATGCAAATTGTTTCAGATCAACTGCCTGAGCCTGATCAAGTCGAGACGGCGATTGCAGCACCTGCTATTTTGTTGGAAACGATGATTGAAGCTAATGGCGCCGATAGGTTAAAAATTGGTGCTGAGAATTGTTACTATGAGGATGCTGGGGCGTTTACCGGTGAAATATCACCGCTAGCGCTATCGGAAATGGGTATTCCATACGTCATCGTTGGTCATTCTGAACGGCGAAGTTATTTTAATGAAACCGACGACATCATCAACCGAAAAGTGCACGCGGTCTATCGGAATCATATGACACCCATTCTGTGTTGTGATGAAACCATGGGGCGACTAGAAGCTGGCGAAAAAATTCACTGGGTGGTCAGTCAGGTCACTGGTGCTTTGAAAGGCGTGAGTGAAGATTTGGCTCGTCAACTAGTGATTGCTTATGAACCCAGTTGGGCAATTGGTAGTGGTAAATCTGCTTCTGCTGATCAAGCTGAAGAAGGCTGCTATTTGATTCGACAGACCGTCGCTGATCTCTATGGTGACAATGTGGCTAACGAGATGCGGGTTTTATACGGTGGTAGTGTTAATCCGGAAAATATTTCTCAGATCATGGCTAAGCAAAATATCGACGGTGTTTTAGCTGGTGGTGCCAGTCTTGATCCAGAAACATTTTTACAATTGGTACGGTACCAAAAATAAACTCAAATAGTAATTGCAAGTTCAAAGCTAAACTAATAAAATAGACTGCGGGGAAAAGTTTCCCGCTAGGTTAAACATTCATAAGGAGAGAATACAATGTCAATTATTTCTGATATTTACGCCCGCGAAGTCTTAGACTCACGTGGTAACCCAACTGTTGAAGTTGAAGTTTACACAGAAGCCGGTGCAGTTGGCCGTGGAATCGTGCCTTCAGGTGCATCTACTGGTGAACACGAAGCTGTTGAATTACGTGATGGTGACAAGAGCCGTTTCGGTGGCAAGGGTGTTACTAAAGCTGTCGACAACGTTAACAACATCATTGCTAAGGAAATCGTTGGCTACGATGTAACTGACCAAATTTCAATCGACAAGGCTATGATCAAGTTAGACGGTACGCCTAACAAGGGTAAGCTAGGTGCAAACGCCATTTTGGGTGTTTCATTAGCTGCTGCTCGTGCTGCTGCTGACGAACTTGAAGTTCCGCTTTACAACTACTTAGGCGGCTTCAATGGTCACGTACTTCCAACTCCAATGATGAACGTTATCAACGGTGGGAAGCATGCTAACAACAAGGTTGATTTCCAAGAATTCATGATCATGCCTGTTGGTGCACCAACTGTTAAAGAAGCTATCCGTATGGGTGCTGAAACTTTCCATGCCTTGAAGTCAATCTTAAACGACCGTGGATACTCTACTGCCGTTGGTGATGAAGGTGGTTTTGCACCTGACTTGAAGAACAACGAAGAACCATTTGAAATCTTAGTTGAAGCTATCAAGAAGGCTGGTTACAAGCCTGGCAAAGACGTCGCAATCGCCTTTGACTGTGCCTCATCAGAATTCTACAACACTGAAACTAAGACTTACGACCTTAAGGGTGACGGTAAGTCATACACTGCTGAAGAATTTGTTAGCTTGCTTGAAAGCATCGTTGACAAGTACCCAGTTGTTTCAATCGAAGACCCATTGGACGAAAACGAATGGGAAGACTGGCAAATGGCTACTTCTCGCTTAGGCAAGAAGGTCCAAATCGTTGGTGATGACTTATTCGTTACTAACACTGATTACCTTGCAAAGGGTATCAAGATGGGCGTTGCTAACTCTATCTTAATCAAGTTGAACCAAATCGGTACTTTAACTGAAACTGTTGAAGCCGTTGAAATGGCTAAAGAAGCAGGTTACACTGCTATCATTTCACACCGTTCAGGTGAAACTGAAGACACCACAATTGCTGACTTAGTTGTTGCATTGAACGCTGGTCAAATCAAGACTGGTTCAATGAGCCGTGGCGAACGGATTGCTAAGTACAACCAATTGATGCGTATCGAAGATCAACTTGGCGAAGTTTCAGATTACAAGGGTATTCACTCATTCTACAACTTGAGCGAACAAGCTCGCGAAGCTATCCAAAACAAGTAAACTGTCTCGGAACTGATTAATTAGTTTCGGTATAAATTTAAAGGCCTCAACTGATGAATTTTTCATCGGTTGAGGTCTTTTTTAAATTCTCGATTTTAATTTGCTAGTTTTACGTAGTTAATTTCTATATAAGAGAGGAGATTAGCTACCAATGAAGTATAACCGATTATTATTTGGAATCGCTGTGGCAATGGGGCTAGGACTAACGACTACTCACGCTAGTGCCAAGGTGTCCCGCCCAGAATTTTCACCATATGAACTCACGTTTGAGGTGGTTAGAAAAGTTAGAGACGCTGGTTCCACCACACTCAGAAAATTGCCGAAGGAGTCCAAGACTGTTTCTGTGACAAAACCCAAGGTAGGAGTGACGGACTTCAATAATGAAGGGTTAAGAACGTACAATTTGAAGTCACTCTATCCTAATTACTATAGCCTGTACCCTGATTTAATACCCCCAATTGTAATCCCAAAGGGGGTGTCAACATTTAAATTTGAATCTGCATTAGTCTTGATTGCAACCAAAGAAGCACCTAAATTAAGGTATGTCCTTGAAAATCCTGATGCTACGAGAAGTACTAAGAAATTCACCGATTACCAGTATTCTTCAGGCACTGTTGATGGCATTTGTCGGCCCCTTTTAGTAGAACCACTCAAATCGAATTATGATTTAGTGGAGAATCAAGAGACTGTTATTACTCGAAATATGGCCCCAGTAGAAACGGTGATTCACCGTAAACAAATCGATTACCGAATTACTTATCAGACATCTCATGGTCAAACAGTGCTAGATGATGACCTGGCTGCTGGTTTTACATCAGCATATGAGCAAGTAACGGATAAAGTAGAAGCCCTTCTTAAAGAAGTTGTTACACAAGGATATCAAGTTCTTTCACATGAAATAGTGTACGATCAAGAAGGTAATGGGAGTATCCAATTAAAAATTCAAAAAGACAATGCAGATAAGCCGAAACCTAATCCAGTACCGTTACCGGTGCCCGAACCAACCCCAAATCCTGCACCAGTACCGGTACCGAAGCCGATACCTGCACCACAGCCGGTGCCCGAACCAACCCCAAATCCGGCACCTGAGCCACAACCAGTTCCCAATCCTACACCAGCACCTGACCCAGGACCGGTTCCCAATCCGGCGCCCGAGCCGCAACCAGCGCCCAATCCAGCACCGACACCTGATCCAGGACCGATTCCCAATCCAGCACCGACACCTGATCCAGGACCGATTCCCAATCCGGCGCCCGAGCCGCAACCAGCGCCCAATCCAGCACCGACGCCTGATCCAGGACCGGTTCCCAATCCGGCGCCCGAGCCGCAACCAGCGCCCAATCCTACACCAGCACCTGACCCAGGACCGGTTCCCAATCCAGCGCCCGAGCCGCAACCAGCACCCAATCCAGCACCGACACCTGATCCAGGACCGGTTCCCAATCCAGCGCCCGAGCCGCAACCAGCGCCCAATCCTACACCAGTACCTGATCCAGGACCGGTTCCCAATCCGGCACCTGAGCCGCAACCAGCGCCCAATCCAGCACCGACACCTGATCCAGGACCGGTTCCCAATCCAGCGCCCGAGCCGCAACCAACTCCCGATCCTGCACCATCACCAATACCAATTCCTGAGCCAGAACCAACCCCAGAACCAGCTCCAGAACCAACGCCCAATCCGGACGTAAAACCGGGGTCTCAGCCTAATCCAAGTCACAAACCAGATCATAGTGGTGGCCCAATTCATTTAGAAGATAAGCCATCGGTCGATCATTCGTCCGAGTTGGATAGATTGATCAAAAGATTAAATAGATTGATGGATCGTTATACCAAATTACTGAAACAACATCATAATAAGCATCGACATCAACATTCCCAAAGAAAACATAGTCGACATAAGGTAAACCAGCAGCATAAACGGCACAAGAAGACTACAAAAGCAAAAAGGCATCACCGAGGGAAGAAAGTCATCAAGAATGATACGAAAAAACGGTATTCAAAACGAATTCATTACGTGGCATAAAATTTAATAGTTAGACGTAATTAAGAGCAAAAACCTGATTTGCCATCAGGTTTTTGTCTACATATGATAAAATAATAGCCGAACAAAAATGTTAGGAGTATACGATGAATGATATGCAGCATAAAAAGATTGATTTTTCGCGGATTAATGCAGTGGTACAGGGAATTTTAATTGGCTTGATGGCTGGCGTGATTGTGAGCGTCTTTCGCTTATTGATCAGCCATGGTTTACTCTTGGTACAATGGTTTTTCCGTCAGGCCAATCATAATCTTTGGCTCCTTGGTATTTGGCTGGTCATTAGCGTGGTATTGACCTTAATCATTGGTCATTGGCTAAAAGAGACACCAGAAATTAAGGGGTCTGGTATTCCTCAGGTTGAAGGTCAATTAATGGGTGAAGTTGAGTATAAATGGTGGCCCGTACTGTGGAAAAAGTTTGTTGGTGGAGTGCTGGCTATTGGCAGTGGTTTATTTCTTGGTCGTGAAGGGCCGTCAATTCAGTTGGGAGCGACTGTTGGTCAAGGTTTCGCTGCTACACGGAAAATTTCTGGCAATAAGCGTCGAATCTTGATTGCCAGTGGAGCAGCAGCTGGTCTCTCTGCTGCTTTTAATGCTCCGATTGCCAGTTCACTATTTATCTTAGAGGAAGTTTATCATAATTTTTCAACGATGGTCTGGATTACAGCACTAGCCAGCGCAATTGCAGCAAATTTTGTTTCAACTTTTTTATTTGGCTTGACGCCTGTTTTACATATTAATTATGTGCACGCATTGCCATTAGCACAGTACGGCTGGTTAATCATATTAGGGGTACTACTGGGCCTTTTTGGCCGGCTTTACCAGCTGGTGGTATTGAGGGTCGGTACTTGGTATCACAAACTAAAGTTATTGCCGGATGAGTATAATAGTTTAATTGCTTTTATTTTGCTGATTCCAGTCGGCTTATTTTTACCTCAGATTTTAGGTGGCGGTAATCAGTTGATTATCTCAATTGGTGGCAGCGCACCTGGAATAATAGTTTTACTAATCGTGTTCGTTGTCCGCTTTGTTTATTCGATGATTGCTTATGGCACAGGGTTGCCTGGTGGCATTTTTCTACCAATCTTAACGTTAGGAGCGGTTTTAGGCGCGCTGTTTGGGCAAGTGCTCGTGGCATGGCATTTAGCCAGTCCTAACCTAGTACCGATTTTTACGATAACTGCCATGGCAGGTTACTTCGCAGGGATTAGTAAAGCACCGTTTACCTCGATTTTGCTGATCACTGAAATGGTGGGGACACTGCACCACTTAATGCCTCTAGCGGTTGTTTCATTACTGGCCTATTTGACGGTTGACGTCCTCGGTGGAACCCCTGTGTATGCAGCCATGCTCGAGAATTCTTTACAAAAGGTTCACCACGGTTCTTCTTCGCCCTTAACACAGTTGGAATTTCCGGTGTTCGAAAATGCCATCATGGATGGTAAACAGATTCGCGATATTGATTGGCCGGAAGGAACGTTATTGGTTGAAATCAAACGCGGCGAAAGGGTAATCGTTCCCCATGGTGATACGGTGGTACACCTAGGGGATACTTTGTTGCTAAATGTCCCACAACAAACGCTTTCAGATGTTCGCCAAAGGATGAAACATCTGACGGGTGAATAATCAGTTCTAGGATACCTGCTGTTCATAATTTGAGCCATAGGGTAGTAATCTATCAGTTTTTATGATAAATTGTATAGAGGTATTGTCGGAGACAAAGTAGCAATAGGAGGCAATTTCTTGTATAATCTACTATTAACATTACTGATGATCGATAGTGTACTTATTATAATTGCGGTGTTGATGCAGCCCGCTAAGCAAGACGATGCAATGTCTGCCCTAAGTGGTGGCGGTGCAGATTTATTTTCCCATCAAAAGGCTCGGGGCTTTGAAGCATTCATGCAAAAAGCAACTGTCGTTTTGGGAGTTATCTTCTTTGCGCTGGCGTTAGCATTAGCCTATCTTTCTTCACACTAGCAATAGATCCTCCTGTGATGACCACAGGGGGATTTTTGACTTTTTGACACTGATGGAGGTGAATAATAATGATTCAGCTACCCCAACCCTTCTTCTTTGAAGGCGGTTCGCAAGCGGTGATTCTTTTACACGCATATGCTAGTAATTCTAACGATGTAAGGCTGACCGGTCACTTCCTTCAAAAGCAGGGGTATACGGTACTTGGGCCGATGTTTACTGGTCACGGTACGGGTGAACCAACTGATATTTTGACTGAAGGTTCTCCGGATGCTTGGTGGCATGATACGCAACAGGCAATTCAGTTTTTGAGGGATAGAAAATACGAGCAAATTTGTATTTTCGGTCTGTCCCTGGGTGGTATTTTTGCCATGCGTGCTTTGGAAGAGGGCGCAACACTATTAGGTGGCGGATCGTTTAGTTCACCCATTATCATGTCTCAGAAAAACCACCTCACGCCAGAGTTTATCCGATTGGCTCAAGCAACCTATAAATACATGAAAGTCGATGATGAGACACAGCAGCAACGCTTAAACTGGCTGAAGGCTCATTTACCAGAGCAATTGACACAGATCAATCAGTTTGCGGGTGTGGTTGCTAGTGATTTAAACAAAGTCAAACAGGCAACTTTTGTGGCTCAGGGTGGTCAAGACGAATTGATTGATTCACAAAAAGTGTACGAATTAAAAGCTGCACTAACGAACAGTCAAGTTAGTTTTCACTATTATCAGGACGCGGGGCACGTGCTCACGGTAAATAAAGCCCACCATCAACTTGAACAAGATTTAATAGTATACTTAAAACAGATTTTTAACTAATCACAACAAATTAAAATTAATGAGGAATAAATCGTGGAAGATAATAATTTAAAGCAACAAATTACGGATTTACTTCGAGCAAATCCCACAAAACGGTTTCGGGTAGAGGATGTTTCCGATGCTCTTGGTTATCATGGATCCGCAGCTTTTAAGCTGATCGTTCAAGAGTTTGCTCGCCTGGAACGCGAACAGATTGCCGTGGTTACCAGTGAAGGCGAATTTCAATTAAACGAAAAGGCACGAACCCTTAATGGTGTCTTTCATGCCAATGATAAGGGCTTCGGGTTTGTGGCATACGATGATGAATTGCCTGATGCCTATATTGCTCCGGATAACACGATGTTAGCGTTAAACGGTGACGAAGTGGACATGGAAATTGTTCGTGCTGCTGACCCACATTCTGATCGTGGACCAGAAGGTAAGGTCACAGGGATTGACGTGCACCATTATACACACGTAGTAGGGGCCTTTACTCAGACTGATAATGATATGGGCTACTATGGACAAGTTCGGCTAACGGACAAGAAATTGTCTCGCTATAAGTTCTACGTCGTTGATACTGGCTTAAAGCCAACTCCTGGCGAAGTCGTTACCGCTGAAATTACTGAATATCCTAACCCTGATCATCCATTAGCAATGGTCGGTATTGCCAAGCAGGTGATTGGTAGTGTGGATGATCCTGGTATCGATATCTTACAAATCGTGTATGCGCATGATATTCCATCAGAATTTCCAGAGGATGTTTTGCAGGAAGCTGATGCGATTCCAGATCACGTTACGGAAGCTGAAATGGCTGGCCGTGAAGATATTACGGATCAGGACCTGGTCACAATTGATGGTGAGTCATCAAAGGACTTGGATGACGCCGTTACCGTTTGGAAGATGGATAACGGGAACTATCACTTAGGTGTGCACATTGCCGATGTTTCCCACTATGTCAAGGAAGGCTCGTTGCTGGACCAAGAAGCTTATAAACGTGGGACCAGTGTTTACTTGACTGATCGAGTAATTCCGATGTTACCTCGACGGTTATCAAACGGTATTTGTTCTCTGAACGAAGGCGTTTTACGACTATGTATGAGTTGTGAAATGGAAATTGATCCAGAAGGTAATGTGGTTAATCATCGGATTCATCCTAGTGTCATGAAATCAACTGCACGGATGACTTATACCGATGTGAACAAGATTTTGGAATCCCATGACGATGCGACCCGTGAACGTTACGACCGGTTAGTACCTATGTTTGAAACCATGGGCGAATTGCACAAGATTTTATACAAGCAACGCAAGCGTCGTGGTGCCATTGATTTTGATGATCATGAAGCAGAAATCATTGTCGACGAAACGGGTCACGCCATTGATATTCAGCTTCGGGTTCGTGGTTTAGCTGAAAGAATGATTGAATCGTTCATGCTGGCTGCCAATGAAACTGTTGCTGAACATTACAACAAAGCTAAAGCACCCTTTATTTACCGGGTCCATGAAACACCAGATGGTGAACGTGTAAAGAGTTTCTTCGAGTTCTTAACTGCTTTTGGTATCAACGTGAAGGGTGATCCTGATCACTTACGGCCAAAGATGCTCCAAAATGTTTTGAAGTCAGTTGCTGGCAAACCTGAAGAAGCCGTTGTATCCGTTATGATGCTAAGAAGCTTAAAGCAGGCCAAGTATACTGACCAATCCCTTGGTCACTTTGGGTTAGCTGCTAAGTACTACACCCACTTTACGTCACCAATTCGTCGTTATCCGGATACCATGGTGCACCGTTTGATTCACTTCTATGAAGAGAATGGTATTAATTCTAAGAGTAAAGAGCGCTATGCTGATTTACTCGAAGAAATTGGTGTTCATTCATCAGAAATGGAACGTCGCGCAATCGATGCTGAACGTGATACCGATTCCATGAAGAAGGCCGAATACATGGCGGATCACCTTGGTGAAGAATTTGACGCAACTGTTAGTTCTGTCATGAAGTTTGGGATGTTCATTGAACTACCTAACACGGTTGAAGGCTTGATTCACATTAGCCGGTTAACGGATGACTACTACGAATACGTTGAAAAGTATTTGGCACTGGTTGGTCGTAAGACTCACCGTACTTACCGTATTGGGCAAGCGGTTAAGGTCAAAGTTGTCAACGTCGACAAGGAACAAAGCCAGATTGACTTTGCGCTCGTTGACCCTTCAGCTGCACCAACGTCTGATTTATTGCCAAAGCGTGAACATCATTCTAATTATGGTGGTAATCGGAATAATGGCAATGGGCGTCCAAATGATCATCACCGTTCTCAAAATGGCGGTAACCGTAATCGAAATAATCAAGGTGGCAACCGGAATGGTGGACGAAATAGTAACGTGCACCATTCTCGCAACCAGACCCAGTCTGGCAACCGCCAGAATCATAAACCAAGTCATTAAAATTTAAAAGTGAGGTGAGGACTGTTGGCAAAGAAAAAAACACCAACTGACAAGAATGTCATGGCGCAAAATAAAAAAGCTCGGCATGATTATACGATCCTCAACACCTATGAAGCTGGTCTTGTCTTAACGGGGACCGAAATTAAATCGATCCGAGCTAAACGCGTTAATTTGACTGATGGGTTTGCTCAGGTACGTAATGGGGAAGCTTGGCTGATGAATATTCACATCAGTGAGTATACCCAGGGTAACCGGTTTAACCATGATCCGTTACGTAATCGTAAGTTGCTTTTGCATAAGAAAGAAATTGCCAAACTACAAGGTGAAACGCAAGATAAGGGGATCACAATCGTTCCCTTGAGAATCTACCTTAAAAACGGTGTGGCAAAGGTTTTGCTTGGTGTGGCAAAAGGTAAGCACGAGTATGATAAACGTGAGACACTCAAACGGCGCGAACAGGACCGTCAAATTGCTCGAGTGATGAAGCACTATTAAGATCCAGTGTGTGAAGTAACTCAGTTAGGTTTCAGAATAGCAGTAAGAAAAAAACACGTATTTCCCGTTTTGGGAATACGTGTTTTTTGACTTGTTGATTATGGCTAGAATCTGAGTGGCGGTGTTGAACCAAATGAAAGTTATAAAGAATGATCGCTAAAAACTGATTCGAACACTTGCCAATAAAGATTTGTGGCACAGTCGGTTTATTAGTTGGTGAATTGGTTAGTGGGTCAGTTTGTGATCAACCTGATGATTAGCATAGTGCCAAGCCTGATTACCGCGTAGCCCAATTTGACGTTTGAGTGAAGCGTGCCAAGCTTGAGCTGGATTTTTGAGCTGACTATGGCCATTGGCCCAGTGATCTAATGTGGCTGCAATACAGATACAAATTGGTTCCAATTGTTGGGAGATAATTTGCATTTCACGCAGATCACCGTCGCTACGAGAACTCATGATTGTTGTGGTACCATGATAAATTTTATAATTACCCGTGACAAAGTTGCCAACGATAATCCAGTGGAGATTACTAATATAAATCATTTCGTTAAAGAATCCTAGCCGTTTAGAAATGGCGCCTACTTTATTGCCCTCATAGTAAATATCGAAGTGGGGGAGCAGGCCTAATGAAGTTTGACGAAGTTCTGCCAGTAAGTCACCGCTAATTTGATACAGTGAAAGTGCGTCTTGATGACGTCCCCATTTGCCGATGAGGAGGTAAATAGAACGTCGGTCAGCGTCACGAACAACACTGGCCCCCTTAGCAGACAAACTGTCTTGTCGAATATACAGTGCGCGCATGGAAGCCTCCCATTCATTTTGTCGTAAATCAGGTCATTTATTGACGTATTTACCATTTATTCTAACATGAATAGTCGTTAAATTGAGTCTCACGAACTATCAATTTTTTTATTTTGCCGGATACAACGAACAATTTAAAAGTTCTCAATGACCACTAAAACGACTCAAAGAAAACTGTTCGAACGATTTTAGTGGTTATGACTAATAATTCGTGAAAATCTATGATAGAATGAACCTTGAGGTGTTGGGAATGAAACCGTTTATTCACAATGATTGGTGGCCAGTTTTGGAGCCTGAATTCAAAAAGGCATATTACCAAAATTTGCGTACTTTTCTTGTCCATGAGTATCAAACGCAAAATATCCATCCGGACATGTTTCATATTTTTGAAGCTTTCCAGTGGCCCCCTTTTTCACAGGTAAAAGTCGTTATTCTGGGTCAAGATCCTTATCATGAGCCTAATCAGGCTCATGGCTTGAGTTTCTCAGTACTGCCTGGAGTTCAAATCCCACCTAGCCTGAGAAATATTTACAAGGAACTAGAATCTGATTTAGGTATTAAGCCAGTTAACCACGGTTACCTTGAAAAGTGGGCGAAACAAGGTGTTTTGTTACTGAACTCAGTCTTGACCGTTCGTAATGGTCAAGCGTTTTCTCACAAGGGAAAAGGTTGGGAACAATTAACGGATGCTGCTATCCATCAGTTATCCGAAAGGCCTACTCCTGTAGTATTCATTCTATGGGGTCGAGCAGCGCAAAGTAAGATCAGTTTGATTGATACCAAGGCAAACATTGTCATTCAGTCAGCGCATCCTAGTCCTTTGTCAGCTAATCGGGGGTTCTTTGGTTCTAAACCGTTTTCTAAGACCAACATCGCACTTGAATCATTAGGAGAAACACCGATTGACTGGCAGTTGCCTGAGCATGTTACTGCTGAGGACTCAACACCGCAGCATGAGGCGTCAAGAGAGAATTGACTAGTTGGAATTTCAAAATCTGGAGGTCTATATTGTGGAACTTTTTGATAGTTTAAAGCAAAAGATTAGTGGTTTGAATAAGACAGTTGTCTTACCCGAAGGCGAGGATGTTAGAATTATTGGCGCAGCTAGCCGACTTGCTTCAGAGAAATTACTGCAGCCGGTTTTACTTGGTAACGTCGACAAAATCAAAGCAACTGCCAGTGAAAAAGGGATTGACCTAAATGGTGTTAAATTAGCGGATCCAAAGAATGCTTCTGAAGATGAAAAGAAGAAGATGTTGGATGCCCTAGTTGAACGTCGGAAGGGTAAGAATACCCCAGAACAGGCAGCTAAAATGCTCGAAGATTCTAACTATTGGGGCACGATGATGGTTTACCTTGGTGAGGCAGATGCCATGGTTTCAGGCGCTGATCATCCAACCGGTGATACGATTCGTCCGGCTCTTCAAATTATTAAGACTAAGCCCGGCGTTAAACGGATCAGCGGTTACTTTATCCTCTTAAAAGGTGAAGAACGGTTAATGTTTGCCGACAGTGCAATCAACATTGACTTGGACGCTGCTGGGATGGCTGAAGTGGCTGTTCAAAGTGCTGAAACTGCTAGAAAGTATGGCATTGATCCTAAAGTTGCCATGTTAAGCTTTTCAACCAAGGGTTCCGCTAAGGCTGATCAAGTCACCAAAGTTCAAGAAGCCACTAAGTTAGCTCAAGAACAGGCACCAGATGTTCCAATCGACGGTGAACTTCAATTCGATGCTGCGGTAGTACCAGAAGTTGCTGCCAGCAAAGCACCTGGTTCAAAGGTTGCTGGCCACGCTAACGTCTTCATTTTCCCAGAACTTGAAGCGGGTAACATTGGCTATAAGATTGCTCAGCGTTTAGGTGGGTATGAAGCACTTGGCCCACTGCTACAAGGTATGAACGCGCCAGTATCTGACTTGTCACGTGGTTGCAATGAAGAAGACGTCTATAAAGTGACGATTATTACTGCAGCTCAGGCTGTTGAATAAATTTTAAAATTGACGAAAATTTTGGAGCTGTCGGCAGCATCATTGCCCCAGCTCCTTTTGATTTGAGGGGTTACTATGACACTTACAATTAGGGTTTCAACACCAGAAGAAACAATGGCGATCGGTCAAAAAATCGCTGCACTGTTAGCACCAAAGGATATTATTTTACTAGATGGTGATTTAGGTGCCGGGAAAACTACCTTTACTAAAGGATTGGCAGCTGGACTAGGCATTAAACGCAACGTGAAGAGTCCCACTTTTACCATTATCCGGGAATATCAGGACGGTCGTTTACCACTTTATCATATGGATGTGTACCGACTAGAAGATGGCAGTGGCGATGAATTAGGGCTAGACGAATATTTTAATGGTGATGGTGTCAGTGTCGTGGAATGGTCAAAATTTGTCGCAGATGAATTGCCGGATGATTACTTACGGATTGCGTTCAAACGATTAGATGAGGAAGGCGAGAATCAACGTGAACTGATTTTTGACCCTCACGGACAACGATTTGAAGCCATGGTCGCAAAATTACAGGAGAAATAGGATGGCGCAGAACTCGGAGTTAGAAATTCGAAAGGCAGTGGCAACGGACGCCCAAGCAGTCTTGAACTTACTTACAATCCTCAAAACAGAATCAACGACTTTTGAAGACAGCAGCGATGACGTTGATTCTGCCACTGAAAGCGAACAAATCGAGCGCATCAGCAGGTCAACACAGCAGGTTATTTTATTAGCCGTACTGGATAATGAACTGGTGGGGCTGGTCACCATTCTACCAACCACGGATTCTTCGACTGGTGAGATTGGGGTGGCAGTTCTCAAAAAGTATTGGCATCACGGAATCGGTCGAGAACTCATGCTGAGTGCGCTTGATTGGGCAGCGTTAACCAGTCGTTTTCAAATCATCAGCCTGACGGTACAGCTGCGTAATCAGCGAGCGGTAAAACTCTATGAAAGTATTGGGTTTCAGACCACTCGAAGGACACAAGTAACGGCCTCTACTGGGGAAGTTGTTGAGGCTTCTGAGATGCAGTTAGCTGTTAAATAGGTAACAAAATAAGCTGAACTACCAGATTCTGGTAATTCAGCTTATTTTTGTTGCCTGTACAAGTTAGGCCATTTTGATGAACGGTTTAATGGCATCCTGACCAAAAGTCTTGGTTTCGGTTAATAAAATATTGGCACAGGCCAAGCTGTCATCCAACGCATTATGGTGATGTTCAAGTGAGATACCTAATGCGTCAGCAACCGTGTTGAGTTTGTGATTTTCAAGCATTGGTAAAAACTGACGGCTAGTTTTCACCGTATCCAGCGTTAAATAAGCTGGTGAAGTCATGCCATAATGATTCAAGGTTTGACGCAAAACGCTATTATCAAATTGAGCATTATGAGCGATTACCAACTGTTCTGGTGTAAAGAAGGATTGAATATGCGGCCAAATCGTTGGGAAGTCAGGTGCATCAGCAACATCCGCTTCGTGAATGCCGTGAATTTGGACGTTGCGCCAGAAAAAATCGGTGTCAGGTTTGATCAGTGTGTAAAATTCATCAGCCACCTGGTTGTTACGAACAATCGTCAATGCCAGCGAACAAGCAGAATAGCGTTTACCGTTGGCAGTTTCGAAATCCATTGCAACAAAGTTCAAATCGGCCACTGCTACTGATAACTTATAAAAAGTTATAGATTATTCTTGCTTCTCCCTATCCTGCCTCGCATGAAACTCACTAATACAGTTGGTATGATAGTCCACAAGCGTTAATTCCCGGCTAGCCACCGGTACATGCTTTGAAACCTGTGTTAGTAGGCTAGTTTAAAGTTTTCAGTATCCCTGATGTTTAAGGCCGCGTTAATATCTCGATCTGCAGTATAACTACATTTAGGACATTGATAGGTGCGCTCACTTAGCTTTAAATCAATTTTTTTATAGCCGCATTGATGGCATAACTTAGAAGTTGGTTCAAACCGGCCAGTTAAGTGCACCGGAATGCCTAATTGCTGGCATTTAGAAACTAACTTGATTCTAAAGTTATAAAAGCCTTGATAACTAACTGCTTTAGCTAAATGCCGATTTTTCATCATACCTCTAACATTCAAGTCCTCTAAGGCTACCCACTGCGGTTTGGTTCTCACTACAGTAGCGATAATCTTATTTTGATAATCTACCTGAATGTTGGTTAATCGTTGATACAAGCGTTGCACTTTCCGCTGAGTTTTAGCTAGATTAAAATCAGTAGCAGATTTCCCTTCTTTCTGTCTTCTAGCTTTCAGTGCAAGATACTGACGGGACATTTTTCTTTGCAGTCTGCGCAGACGTTTTCTGATGCGCCTTACGCGACTACTTTTATTCTGATTGTGATACAAAGTGCCATCGTTTAAAATGACAAACTCTTTTAAACCAAGGTCAATGCCAATAGGCTCACCGGTTAATTTAAATTTTGGTAGTTCAGCCTGTTCCACTAAACAGGTCAGGTAATACCGACCAGCCTTAAATTTAATCCGACCTTGTTTGATAACAAAGTGTTCTGAGTCTGTAGGAATGTAGCCAAACTCTTTCAAACGAACCCAGCCAAGCTTGGGTAACTTGATCCGGTGACGCTGACAGGAAATGATTTGCGTTTTACTATTCTTAACAAAGTAGTAACTGCCCTGGCCCCGTTTAAACGACTGCCAATGTGGGAAACCACTTTGTTTTTTGAAAAATCGCTTCATAGCTGTATCAGCATCGATAAAGGCCTGTTTGACCGATTTAGCATATAAATCCTTGATCCATAGATCATCAGGATTAGCTTCAAGGTATTCATGGTTAAACCACTTGCTAAACTCATAAGCGCCCATGTAGTAATAACCGCATTCATAACGCTGCTGATTGATATCCAGAAACAGGTCATAGGCCCAACGACTGCCACCAATATGACAGTCAATCTGCCAGGCTTGTTTTTCAGTCGGCTTAATTTCGACTTTGTAGGTGAGTAGCATCAGGTATTCCGCCTTATTGAATTTAATCACCAAGGTAAGGTGTCTCCCATATTATACGGGAGAGATTTACCCCAAAAAGCCTTTTAATGAAATTCATATAAATCACTGCTTATAAGCTATCATCTGATATGGAAATTTTAACGCCTAACTTTAACCTTGTGATATTTTCACCAGACTTATAAGAATACAGAATAGGATATAAGCACCACTTTACAAAGATTGATATTCTTTTACAGCAAAACAGTTACTGTTCATTCCTCCTTTCAAGTCATACAAATTATACGTGAAGCCCGGTAGTTGTCAAGGAAATCGGGCAATGATCAGAGCCGAAAATGGTGTCCTTGATGTCGGCAGATTCCAGCTTAGACTGGATGGCATTGCTGGTAACAAAGTAGTCGATTCGCCAACCGGCATTACGATCCCGGGCATTAAAGCGGTAACTCCACCAGGAATAACGGTCAGTGACATCGGGGTAAAAGTAGCGGAAAGTATCAGTGTAGCCGCGTGCGAGAAAACGGGTAAAAGCTTCTCGTTCCTGATCGGTAAAACCAGCGTTTTTATGGTTTGTCTTTGGATTCTTAATGTCAATTTCTTCGTGAGCAACGTTTAAATCACCGCAGAGAATGACTGGTTTCTGCGCGTTCAGTTGATCAATGTAGTCTTGGAAGGCGTCTTCCCAGCCCATCCGGAAATCCAGTCGTTTGAGGCCAGTTCCCGAATTTGGCGTGTAGCAGGTGACTAAGTAAAAATCTGGATACTCTAGAGTAATCACACGACCTTCGTGATCAAACTCATCAGTGCCGATATCGTAAGTGACATTGATTGGCTGATGCTTAGTGAAGATGGCCGTACCGGAGTAGCCTTTACGATCAGCAGAGTTAAAATACTGATGGTAACCGGGCAGATCCAGCTTGAGTTGATCAGGTTGCATTTTAGTTTCCTGGATGCAGAAAAAATCTGCGTCCAAATCGTTAAATGTCGTCATAAAATCGTGTTTAACAGCGGCTCGGAGCCCGTTAACGTTCCAACTAATAAATTTCAAGGCTGAGACATCCTTTCTTGGTGAAATCGTTCAACTTTAGTTTATCATTTTTGAGTTGTTTTAGACGATAATCATTTGATTAAAACACCGTTAAAAAGGATGGGCACAACGTGTTTGTACCACTAACCTTTCGTTGGCGGTAACAGGCATGGTATGATATGAATATATTATTTTACGAAATATTTGAGTAACGAAAGGAACTTAATCATGACGGCAGACATCATTGCAACTTTTCCCAAGGTGAAGTTGATGCAAAACGAACCATTATCAAACTACACGAATACGAAAACGGGAGGCAAGGCTGATTTCTTAGCCTTTCCAGTCAGTTTAACCGAAATTCAAGCATTAGTGAAATACGCTAATAAGCAGGCGTTACCGGTTACTGTGATTGGCAATGCCAGTAATTTAATTGTTAAAGATGGCGGGATTCGTGGCTTAGTGATGATTTTGACTCGCATGAATCATGTTGAAGTGAAGCACAATGAAATTTTGGCTGAATCAGGGGCTTCTTTAATCGAAGTTACCAAGGTTGCTCAGCGTGCAAGTTTGACGGGCCTTGAATTTGCTGCCGGCATTCCCGGAAGTGTTGGCGGTGCCGTCTTTATGAATGCGGGTGCATACGGTGGTGAAATCAGTATGGTTGCGGATTCAGTCACGGTGCTGACACCGCAAGCAACACTGAAAACGATTCAGCGAGGGGATCTGGATTTCGGTTACCGACACAGTCGTGTGCAAGACGAAGGTGATATTGTCGTTACTGCTACCTTTAAGCTGCAAGCAGGTGATGCGACCGAGATTCAGGCCAAGATGGATGATTTAAATGTCCGCAGAGCGGCCAAGCAACCGTTGGATTTGCCATCATGCGGCAGTGTTTTTAAGCGGCCAACCGGCTATTTTGCTGGTAAATTGATTCATGACGCAGGCCTTCAAGGGTATCAGTCTGGTGGCGCACAAGTTTCCACCAAACACGCTGGGTTTATTGTGAACGTTGACCATGCTACAGCTTCCGATTACCTGGCAGTGATTCAACACGTTGAAGCCACCGTTTTGGCCAAGGCAGGAGTTCAGTTGCAGACCGAAGTACGCATTATTGGAGAAGATCTGGTTTAGATTTAACGAGAGGGGGAAGCTAGTTGCTGATAGTTGAAGCGGTTATTTTATTAGTTGTATTAGTTTTGATCTCCAACGTCATCAGCCACTACTTAACCTTTATTCCGGTGAGTTTAATTCAAATTGCGCTGGGATTAGTAATGGCGCTATTTTGGGAAATTCAGATTCCGTTAGATACGGACTGGTTTTTATTGCTCTTTATTGCGCCACTGCTGTTTAATGATGGGCGGCGCTTTCCTAAACGAGAGCTTTGGCAGTTACGTGGACCAATTTTTGCTAATTCCATTTTGCTGGTATTCTTGACAACGGTTGTGGGCGGCTACTTTATTTATTTAATGATTCCACGGTTATCGCTATCGGTTAGTTTTGCGTTGGCGGCAATTTTGTCACCTACCGATCCCGTGGCAGTTCAATCAATCTCAAAGCGAGTGAAACTGCCCGACAGGATTTTGCACCTGGTCAGCGGTGAGAGTTTGGTCAACGATGCGTCGGGGTTGATTGCGTTTAAATACGCGGTAGCAGCGACCGTTACGGGTGTTTTTTCGTTCAGTCACGCAGCCGGCGATTTTCTGTATATCAGTATTCTTGGCTTTTTGGCCGGCTTTGTCCTCATGCTGTTGATTGATTTTTTACGGCATTTCTTGAGGCAGCAGGGGATTAACGATGTTATCTTTAATACAGTTTTACAGTTGATGACGCCGTTTGTGATTTACGTGGTTGCCGAGGAAGTCCTTCATGCTTCAGGGGTGATTGCCGTCGTGACCGCTGGCGTGGTTTCTCATACGCAGGGAAGTCGACTTGTGGAAGATTCACCGGAGCTTAAGTTAGTCAGTGAGAAGACGTGGGATATCATTGTTTACCTGTTAAACGGCATTGTGTTCCTGATCTTAGGTGATGAATTACCGCTTGCAACAACCAAGATTATCAACGATGTGCATTTCAACACGTTTCAAGCGATTGGCTATTCGTTTGGGGCATGGTTGATTTTATTGCTGATTAGAGTGATTTGGATTTACTTGTATCAAGGCATTAGTAAACCCAGACGTCCCAGTTTGAGAGTAGCGCTTTTAGCAGGTTTGTCAGGTGTTCGGGGTGCCGTTACCATGGCAGGGGTACTGTCGTTGCCGTTTGTTACGGCTTCTGGACAGGCGTTCCCACAGCGGTCGTTAGTTTTGTTCGTGGCTGCAGGTGTGATTATTATTAGTTTGGTAGCTGCCGTTATCACGCTGCCGCTCGTTGCGCCTGATAATCCAGTGCCACTGCAGACTCGTGCTAGTTTTAGCGATGAAATGGATGAGGATCCTGATGACAGTGAAACCGACAGTCAGCAGTCCAGTGAGCCTCATTTATTAAGTGAGGCGGAGGCCAGAATATACATTATGCGTTTGGCAATTAACGCTATCGAAGAGCATCGTCGCATTGAAAATCAGCGTGCCGCTTACGATTTAATCTTGGATTATCAGTTTATTATTCGTCGGTTAGAGTTAAAAACACGTGATGATGAAGATCGAAAACAGGTGGTTGATGATGAAATCACTTTGCGGCAAGTGGGCTTGAAGGGTGAGCAATCAGCATTGGACAGGTTATACGCGCACCATCAGATTTCATCACAGGCCTACCATTCTGCAACTCAATCAATTAAACGCGCTGTTATGCGGATCAATCATCCTAATCGCCATTTGGATTTTGGACCTTTGAGAAGTTGGTCAGCTTTTCTTCACAGAACGTCACAATGGATCAGGGCGGCCATTCACCGATCACAAAGTAAGTCTTCTAATAATGAATGGCTGCTGATTGACCGCGAAAGTGCAAAATCAGCGATTAAAGCCCTCTCGAAGTATCTAGGTAATGATGAGGTTGATCCGCAATTATTGGATAAACAGGCCATTTATCACTTAGTTGTCTTTTATCGAAACCGGGTTGAACGTGCACGTAAAGATCGACGAGTTTCACGGTCGGAGTATGCAAAACAGCTTAATCAGCTTAGAGTGATTGCTTTAGGCGCTGAGCGGACAGGTGTTCAGTCGCTCCTTGAGTCGGGTAATATTACTTGGCAAATGTCAGGGCGGCTGCGCCAGTATATTAACTACTCTGAAAACGTGCTAATGATGGCCGTTAGTGATGAGCTTGATTAGTGATTTATAGCGGTAAATTTAAAAGGGGAGTCCAGTTAACGCTGCAACGTTAACTGGACTCCCCTTTAAATGATTAATGTTTTATTTTTGCGGTTCCTGTTTATCAGAATTTTCTGCAACACTTTTGGTTTCTTTGGTGGCCTGTTCATTGGCCATCTGACTGTGATAGGCTAGGTACACTAGCCAGTAAGCAATGAGCTGAATGAGAGTCATCAGTCCAACAAAAACGAGCATGGTAGGCGTCCACATATGTAGTAGCCGGTCAGTAATCAGTTCTGGTGAGATGAATAGATAGATGGTATGAATTCTCATAAAGCGACCAACGTAAATGCCAACTGATGACAGGAAGGTAAGAATCAAGACTAAAAGCGTCTGAAGCCAGGAATTTCCCTTTAAGTACCGTTGAGCGATGATATTGGCGACGTAGTTGAGACTCCAGAAACCAAGAATGACACAGAATAAAACGCTGATTAGAAGGTAGGTAAAGTAGATCCAAACGTGCAGGTTTAGCTGCAACAACCCATCAACACCGTATGGATTCAGGAGTGAAAGGTGAAACAAATCAGTGAGTAAGTAGGGTGCATTAGGGTAGAAAAGTAACCATAAAAGAACGATTAACCAGAAAAAAAGCCCATTTTTAGGCCGTTCTTTATTAAGATGAAAACTGATTTCGATGGGTAAATAACCCAGAAAGGTATTTAAAATTAAAAAAGTAAAAGGCTCATGTGCGAACTGCCACAAAAATAACAGCCACAGCACTACGAAAATCCGGATTTGCCAGCGTGCGTGACCTGCCACGAGATCATCTCCCTGTTCAAAATATCACTACTCAAATAATAACAGATTACTAGAGCAGTGACATGAAATTTCAGTGGGTTTACAAAAATTTTGAAATTTCATATTTGCGGATTTTAGAAATATGATGGTGATTCCAAAAAATAGGGGTTAGCGTGCTATAATGTTATCTGAATAGATTTTTGGAGGGAAATTATCAAATGAATCTTGATTGGAGTAGCTTTTTGACGTGGCATAACATCGTAAACCTCCTCGATATTCTCGTCGTCTGGTTTGTTTTTTACGAACTGATTATGCTGCTACGAGGAACCAAAGCTGTTCAACTTTTACGTGGTATCATCGTGATTGTCTTAGTCAAGATCATTGCGGTTTACGTAGGGTTTGGAACGGTTTCATGGTTGATGGACCAAGTGATCAATTGGGGCGTCATTGCCATGATTATTATTTTCCAACCAGAGATTCGACGCGGGTTGGAACATCTGGGTCGCGGGTCAGTGTTCGTCCGAAATCGGCAGGTAAACGAAGCTGAAAAACAGATGATTGCTGCTCTGGATAAAGCCATTCAGTACATGTCTAAACGCCGAATTGGTGCCTTAATGACCATTCAGATGGATACTGGATTGGAAGACTATATCGAAACAGGAATCGAATTGAATGCCAAGATTACGGGTGAGTTACTGATCAACATTTTTATCCCTAACACGCCATTACACGATGGTGCGGTAATCATTCGGAATAATAAAGTGGCAGTTGCTGCGGCTTACCTGCCACTGTCAGATAGTAATTTGATTCCGAAAGAATTAGGTACTAGACACCGGGCTGCGGTTGGTATTTCTGAAGTAACGGATGCGTTGACCATTGTTATCTCAGAAGAAACGGGTGAAGTTTCGATTACTAAGAATAATGAGTTGCTCCGTAATATGGATCAAAATGATTATTTGAAGTTTTTGAATAACGAATTGATTAAAGATCAGGAACCTGAACAACCGAAAAATCCACTGAACTGGCTGGTTGATATCTTTATCCAGTTCTTTAGGGGAGGGAATCGGTGATGAAGAAATTTTTCAATAGTCGTTGGACGTATCGGTTAATTTCCTTATTTTTGGCTGTCTGCTTATTCTTATACGTTAATAGCTCTAAGAGTGTGTCAACTCAGCAAACGAATAATACGGGAGGAACTAATTCCACAACTTTAACGGCTACAGAGCATAAAACTGTTTCCGTTCAATTGAGATTAAACGTGGATTCTGATAAGTATTTCGTCACGGGTTATCCGGAAAAAGTCAAGGTTCATTTACGCGGCCCAGCCGCCTTGGTTACCGCCACAGCCAATACACAAAATTTTAGGGTGTTCGCTAATTTGACGGGACTTAAGCCGGGCGAACATTCGGTGAAATTAAAACAGGATGGCTTAAACCGTGACATCAGCTATCAAATCGCGCCAGCTAGCATTAAAGTTAATATTCAGCCTCGGCAAACGGTGAGTTTCCCAGTCAGTGTTCAGTATGATAAAACTCGGATTGCTAAGAACTACGTTGCAGGCAGTGCCAATAGCGATGTTACCAGTGTTAAGGCAACTGGTGCTGAGGGTGAGATTGATCGAATCAGTAGGGTTGTTGCCCAATTAAACTTGGCTCAAAATACCAAGAAGTCCGTAAACAGTGAGGCAGTCATCGAGGCACTGGATAAGAATGGTCAGACGGTGAACGTCATCTTGACTCCTGCTACGACCCAAGTCAACCTGCCAATTACGGCAAAGGGACATTCGAAAAAAGTACCGCTGAAGTTTAAAGCTAAAAACGCCAATAGCAATCAGGAATATAGTTTTCAAAGTAGTACTCAGTCCATCCAGGTCTTTGGTTCTGAGTCGGAGTTGAAGGCTATTTCAGAATTTGATGCAGACGTTGACGTCAGTGATGTTAAAAATCAAAAAACAAAAACAATTAGTTTAGATGCAGAAGCTAACAAGGTGACGGGAACGGATCCTGCTAGTGTCAAGGTAACGATTGTAACTGAATCTAAATGATAATCTGGAAATGAGGAAAATTAAACATGAAGTATTTTGGAACTGATGGTGTACGTGGTATTGCTAACCAGGATTTATCTCCAGAACTGGCCTTTCAACTTGGTCGAGCAGGTGGTTATGTATTAACGGAACACGCTACTGAACGCGAACAACCACAAGTATTAGTTGCTCGTGATACACGAATTTCAGGGCAGATGTTGGAAGAAGCAATCGTGGCTGGGCTTTTATCTGTTGGGATTGAAGTTTTGCGTCTTGGCGTTATCACAACCCCTGCAGTCGCTTACTTAGTGCGTACTCAGGGTGCGGATGCCGGGGTAATGCTGACGGCTTCGCACAACCCAGTTGAAGATAACGGGATCAAATTCTTTGGTGCTGATGGCTATAAGCTTTCCGATGAATTAGAAGATGAAATCGAAAAATTGCTGGAACAAAAAGATACGTTGCCAAGACCAGCTGCCAAGGGATTAGGGACCGTTGAAGATTACCAAGAAGGCAGTCAAAAGTACATTCAGTTCTTGGAACAGACCATTGATGACGATCTCACTGGCATGCACATTGCGGTTGATTCAGCCAATGGTGCTACCAGCAACTTAGTATCACGGTTATACGCTGATTTAGGTGCCGAGTTTGATACCATTGCAACTACTCCTAATGGTTTGAACATCAACGATCAAGTCGGTTCAACCCACCCCGAACAGCTGCAAAAGTTTGTGGTTGAAAAGGGTGCTGCCATTGGTTTGGCCTTTGATGGTGACGGTGACCGTTGCATTGCGGTTGATGAAGAAGGTAATGTGATCAATGGCGACAAGATCATGTATATTTGTGGGAAATACATGTCTGAACATGGCCGTCTTAAAAAAGACACCATCGTCACTACTGTGATGAGTAATCTGGGTATGTATAAAGCCATGGAAGCACATGGATTAACCAGTGTTAAAACTAAGGTCGGTGACCGTTATGTCGTTGAAGAAATGCTTGCTAACGGATACAACCTCGGTGGTGAACAATCTGGACACATTGTTTTCTTGGACTTTAACACAACTGGTGATGGCATGTTGACCAGTTTACAACTATTACACATCATGAAGGAAACCGGTAAGAAATTGTCCGAACTTGCAGCCGATGTCCAAGACTATCCACAACAACTGATCAACGTCAAAGTCGCTGATAAAAAAGCAGCTTTAGATAACCCCGCCATCAAGGGCATTATTGATACGGTTGAAAAGGAGATGTCTGGTGATGGCCGAGTCTTGGTTCGTCCTAGCGGGACTGAACCATTACTGCGGGTCATGGCAGAAGCCCCAACTCAAGAAACTGTCGATGGTTATGTTAATCGAATCGTTGAAGTTGTTAAGCATGAAGTTGGTATCGAATAATATTATGAAACAAAGAGGCGGTTTTCAGACAATGATGTTTGAAAATCGCTTTTTTTAACTTTCGCAGTGTAAACAACCGTTTTCAATCTATACCATTTAGAACGTAAATATTGACAACTTATTTAAAAGACTGTAAAGTATACATGTTCATAGATATATGAGACCTTATTGAGTCTATACCAATTAAAATATTATGAAAACTAGAGGATGAAATCTTATGTGTGGAATTGTCGGTGTTACAGGCAGTGATAATGCAGTAAAAATCTTACTTGATGGTCTACAAAAGCTTGAATATCGAGGTTACGATTCAGCAGGAATTTATGTAAACGACCAAAGCGGTAAGGATTTTCTCGTGAAAGAAAAGGGCCGAATTGCTGATTTACGACGTGAAGTTGGACCTGAAGTTCACGGGACAACTGGTATCGGGCATACTCGCTGGGCAACCCATGGGGTTGTGAGTGTTGCTAATGCTCATCCACAAGTTTCGAAAGATGATCGTTTCTATTTAGTTCACAACGGCGTGATCGACAACTTCCAGGAACTCAAGAGTGATTACCTGAGTGATGTTCCCTTTACCAGCCAAACCGATACTGAAGTAATGGTTCAACTGGTAGATAAATTTGCTGTAGAAGAAGACCTTAATGCGCATGATGCCTTTACTAAAGCATTGAGCTTACTTAAAGGTTCTTCATACGCCTTTCTATTGATGGACCGTGAAGACCCAGAGACACTTTATGTCGCTAAGAATAAGAGTCCGTTATTGATTGGTGTCGGCGATGGCTTTAACGTTGTCTGCTCAGACGCCTTAGCAATGTTGCGCGAAACCCATGACTTCTTGGAATTAATGGACGGAGAAGTTGTTACCATTACACCTAATGAAGTTAAAATTGAAGACCAAGATGGCAAACCAGTCGAACGGAAGACCTTCCACGTTGACATGGATGCCAACGAAACTGATAAGGGCACTTATCCCTTCTATATGTTGAAGGAAATTGATGAGCAGCCAAACGTTATGCGTCGCCTTGCTCAGGTTTACTTATCTGAAACTGGCGAACCAGTCATCAGTGATAAATTATTGAATTCGATGAAGCAAGCAGACCGGATTTATATTGTGGGTGCCGGTACCAGCTACCATGCTGGTCTGGTGGGTAAGCGATTGTTTGAAAACCTGACGCAGACACCTACGGAAGTGCATGTTTCATCTGAATTTGCTTATGAACAGCCTATTTTATCCAAGAAGCCATTCTTCATTTTCTTGTCACAAAGTGGTGAAACGGCTGATTCACGTGAAGTCTTAGTTAACGTTAATGCGGGCGGTTACGAGAGTTTAACCATCACAAACGTTCAGAATTCGACTTTATCACGTGAAGCGACCTACACACTGTTGCTCCATGCGGGTCCGGAAATTGCGGTGGCATCTACTAAAGCCTATACTGCACAAATTGCTGTTGAAGCAATTCTTGCTAAGGCTTTGGGTGAAGCCGATAATCAAATCGTTGCACAACGGTTTGATGTTCGTCACCAATTAGGATTGGTTGCCACAGGTATTCAGGCCATCGTTGATGAGAAGAACAAGATCGAAGAATTGGCCAAGTCATCCTTCTTAAATACGCCAAACGCCTTTTACATTGGTCGTGGAGTTGACCAGAACGTTTCGCTTGAAGCCGCTTTGAAGTTAAAGGAAATTTCATACGTTCAAGCTGAAGGCTTTGCTTCCGGTGAATTAAAGCATGGGACGATTGCTCTGATTGAAAAGGGGACACCAGTTATTGGTATCATTACCCAGGAGAAGACAGCCGGTTTAACCCGCTCAAACTTACAGGAAACTATGGCTCGGGGGGCGCATATTCTGACCATTGTTTCTGAAAGTCTTGCTAAACCAGGTGATGATCTCATTTTGCCAGATGTTGACGAATTGATGACACCACTTCTGAGTGTTGTTCCAACCCAGCTCATTGCTTACTACACCAGTCTTAACAAGGGATTAGATGTTGATAAGCCACGTAACTTGGCAAAGAGTGTTACCGTTGAATAGTTTTAAATAAAAAATCATCACCAGCCGGTATCGGCTGGTGATGATTTTTTGATTGTCTCTCAAAGTGGCCGTTTCATTTCAAACAGACCGTCTACGGTACCGTAAACTGATCCAGCAAGTCTGGCCAGCGGAGCTAACTTAGTAGCGTCAACGTGGAAAGTTTGGGAATCTAAGACGTCATCAGCAAAGTAAAAATCGCTGACTTCAAGGATGAACAGATCACTTTGGATTTGTGCTCGATTGTCAGTTATGGGCACGTATTGATGGAGTGTTGTTTCGAAGCGAACTTTGGGTGCTACCAAAGCCGGCACAGAGATTGTTTGACTTGGAGTTGTGGCAAGCTTAGTAAGGTCAAGCTCGCTTTGGTCACTAGGTAAACTGGCGGCGGTTTGGTTCATTTCGGTGGCTAATGATTGGCTCACTAGGTGCACCACGGCTTCCTGATTATCTAAAATATTAACGGCAGTGTCTTTCGGTCGATTTTGTTTGCGACCAATAGCCAGCGTGATCAGCGGCAGTTCACTGGAAATCGCTGAAAAAAAGCTGAAAGGAGCGATATTTAATATCTGGTTAGGTTTCGGACCCAGTGTCGTTACCCAGGCGATTGGGCGTGGAATAATGCTCCCAGAGAGTAGTTTATAACGTTTTAGAGCAGTTAGTGAGTCACTGGAGAAATGCAGCATAGTAAGCCTCCTCAAAGAATTTGAGTTCATTATAGCGCAACGGTAACAGGTCTGGTGCCACAACTCATTGTGAAACAGATAATTTGACGCTTTCAAGCGATTTCATAGACGCTGAAAGCTTACCGTGGTACAATTCCGCAGTAGAGAAAAGGAGAGTCAATTATGAAATTCACAAAAAAGCGCAGTCAAAATAAGCAAGCAGAAGAAAAACGCGATGCCACATGGAAGAAGTTTAAAACGCAGCAGAATACCCTTGCAGCAAATAAGCGTGGTGATAGGCAACGAGGCAGTCGAAAAGCAAATTATTAAACTGAATCAGTCATTTTTCTTGCAATATTGGTCTAGATGACTTATTATTGGGCTATACCAACAAAAGGAGTGGCGAATCATGTCAGAATCAACAAAAGCAAAAATGAATGTGATTATCGTTAAAGATCGTATTGAAGGCGGACAAAAGGGTTTCGAAGTTTTTGAAAAGGCCTATCGTGATGGTGCTAAAGTGTTTGGTCTCGCCACTGGTAGCACACCAGTGACTACTTATGAAGAACTTACCAAGAGTGATCTTGATTTTAGTCAGATGACATCAGTTAATTTGGATGAATACGTTGGCTTAGCCCCTGATCATCCACAAAGTTATCACTACTTCATGCAAAAGCACCTGTTTGACCAGAAACCATTCGCACACTCATACGTGCCTGATGGGTTGAACAGTGACGCAGCGGCTGAGATGAAGCGTTATGATCAAGTGATTGCGGATAATCCGATCGATTTGCAAATTTTAGGCCTTGGTCAAAACGGTCACATTGGCTTTAACGAACCTGGCACTGATCCAGCACTTGGCACACACAAAGTAACTTTGACTGAATCAACGATTAAAGCGAATGCACGTTTCTTTGATAACGAAAACGAAGTACCACGGTATGCCTACTCAATGGGAATTGCGTCAATCTTAACGAGTAAACACATTCTTTTGGAAGCATATGGATCAGAAAAAGCGGACGCAGTGAAAGCTATGATTGAAGGCCCAATTACCACTGATGTTCCAGCTAGTTTCTTACAACAACATCATCAAGTAACGATTATTATTGATGAAGCGGCGGCAAGCAAATTAAGTGAAGAATACTAATTCAATTTAGAGAGAATTGAAGCAAGCATAAGGGAGAAGAGCGACAGTGATGTCGGTCTTCTTTTTTGACAGAAACGAGAGAAGGACAACTTAAAGAATTAGTGATTATTTAGTAATTATGTAGGGTGGCTGACCGTGCTTGTTTTCGACGTCTATTCCAATTATAATAAGGATAAATTGCTGTATCTGAGGGGGACGCACACATGCGGAAACAATGGATGGTGGGGTTACTCACTGTTGGCTTAGTCGTATGCGGTTTAACTGGTGCTGGGCACACCAGAGTGAAAGCGAGCACGACGACGGACAGTTTTATTAGTAATATGTCATCGCCTGTTAAAAAAGTTGCGAATCAATACAAGTTGTATCCATCCGTTATGATGGCTCAAGCGGCGCTGGAAAGCGGCTGGGGAACAAGTCAGCTTTCTACTAGTGCAAATAATTATTTTGGTATTAAGGGTGCGTATAACGGTGCTTCGGTGACAATGAGTACTGCAGAATATGACGAGAACGGGCAACTCTATTATACGCAAGCGGCATTTAAGAAGTATCCGGATGCAGCTGCGTCCATGACAGACAATGCGCAACTTTTGCGTAATGGCACTGCTTGGAACCCGAACTACTATGCGGGAACTTGGCGCGAAAACGCTGCAACGTATGAGGCAGCAGCTCGGGCATTAACAGGGACCTATGCAACTGCGCCAAACTATGGCGATTCGCTGATTAATTTGATTCAAACGTATAAATTCTATTCGTTAGATAGCACACCAACGCCAACGCCAACACCAACCAAGAAGCCTACTAGTAATGTTAGCGACGTGAAGTATTATTTCGGTGCTGACAATCAAACAGCGACGTTAGGATCGAAATATAAAAGCTATGCCGTTTACAATCACGTGAAGGGTAGCAAGTATAAAACCACTAATTACGGCTGGTCAAAGGTTGGGGGCTGGCAGGGCAGACCTGTTTGGATAGATGCACGTGGATATAAGGTTAAGACTAAAACAAATTGGTACCGTATTCGGTTCAGCAAGCAAACCACGGCGAAGAAGTACTGGGTTTATTCAGGCGTACTTAGTTTTCCGAAGACAACTTACGCTAGTTATAAAAAAACGGTAAAGTTAGTTGGAACCGCTTATCCAGTTTATGATCATGTCTTCAATTCTACTTATATTGCTAAGCAGTTAACGACGACAAAATCGCTGGTTAATAAATCGGTGAAAATCGACAGCAAGGCTACCCATGTTCAAAACGGGATTACTACCACATGGTATCGAATTCATAGTGGATCAGTTAATGGCTGGGTATCATCCTTAGCCGTGAAGAAATAATCAGATTGGAATATAAATGGCCTAGTACCGCTTCTGGTATGGGCCTTTTTTAAAGGTTAAGTTTTCAATTTATTATCAAATATTAACTTGTGCATTCTTCAGAAACCGATATAATATTAACGGTTTAGTATTTTAGATAGGGGATTTTTAAGATGAAGTTCTGGAAAAAACTGACAATTATGCTGGTATCGGTACTCGGGCTCAGTGTATTATCTACAGAAACCGCACAAGCAGATACACATACTGATTTTATTGATCGACTAAGTCAACCAGTATTAAAAGTAAGTCGCCAGAATCATCTTTATGGTTCGGTCATGATGGCTCAAGCAGCGCTTGAAAGCAATTGGGGCACCAGTCAGCTGTCAGTGGATGCTCATAATTACTTTGGTGTAAAGGGTAATTATGATGGGCATTCCATAACAATGTCGACTAATGAAGCGAATGCTAGCGGTTCGATGTACAATACGCTGGCTAATTTTAAGGTTTATCCTTCAGCTCAGGCCTCGTTAGACGATTACGCAAAAGTTTTACGTGGCGGTACGACTTGGAATCCTTTTCTTTATGAAGGCGCTTGGCGAGAAAACGCTAGTTCATATATGACAGCAACTAACATTGTTGCGGAAAATTATGCTACAGATAAGGATTACGCTAACAAACTGAATAAAATTATTGCGGATTATGATTTACACGATCGTTTTGACCGGACAACTGCCAATAGTACGGATGCTGACACGAGCACCAAGATAACACCTGGTGTGGATTATGCTAATTATGAAGGTTCGGCAACCATAAAGCCGGGTACGATTAAATTTTATAATGGTGTACCAACGGCTACTGATAAAGCTAAGGTAATTCGGACCAGACAGTTAGCGAATAAAAAAGTCAAAGTGATGGCTCGTGGTATTGTGACTAAGGATCAGACAATTTGGTATCAAGTTAAGAGCGGCTCTGTTACTGGTTGGGTTCAAATTACTGATATTTTAGGGCTCAAGAATAACTAGCGAGCCAGCAAGACACGGGTAGGGTTCTCTGATATAATAGCGTTCATGGCATTATAAATCGAAAAAAGATGTTAGGAAGAATTTAAAAAATGGCAACTGATTATAAAATTATGGTGCAAAATGTCACCAAAGAGTATGATTTGTTCAAAACTCAGTCGGAAAAACTGCGCGCTTTTTTTGCACTGAATCGTAAACCAGTGCCACATTTTTGGTCGCTGATGGGGATTTCTCTCAAAATTATGCCAGGTGAGACGATGGGCTTAATTGGTGTTAACGGTTCAGGCAAATCAACTCTCTCCAATATTATTTCGGGTATTATTCCCCAAACAACGGGTATTGTGGATGTTCGTGGAGATACCTCAATTATTGCGATTGGTGCTGGTCTACGTGGTAATTTAACGGGGCTTGAAAACATTCGGTTGAAGGCGTTGATGCAGGGGCTAACGAACGAAGAAATCGACGGTTTAATGGACGATATCGTTAGTTTTGCCGATATTGGTGATTTCCTTTATCAACCCGTTAAAAGCTATTCAAGCGGGATGAAATCTCGCTTAGGTTTTTCAATTGCTGTACACGTTAACCCAGATATTTTGATCATCGATGAGGCACTTTCTGTTGGTGACGATACTTTTTACCAGAAGTGCGTGGATAAAATTTCTGAATTTAAAGCAGAAGGCAAAACCATTATTTTTGTCAGCCACTCATTGAAACAAATCGAAATGCTATGCGATCGGGTTGCTTGGATTCATTATGGTAACTTAAAAGAAGTCGGCGATACTGAAACAATCGTGAAAGATTATCGCCAATTTGTTAAATGGTTCAAGGATTTGAACAAAAAAGAAAAGAAACAGTTTCAGTTGAAAATGAAAGAAGCCCAGAAGCAGTTTGATATCGATGCTTATCAGGCGTCGGTAGTTGAGGAACGGCAGAAACAAAATCCAGATGAGCAAAACGTACCAGCCAAGGTTAAAAAGGCATTTTATGGTTCAGTTATCAGTGAAAAGATGTCATTGGGCAGTCGGTTAATTACGCTAGTTGTTTTATTACTACTGGTCTTTACATGCTGGACGAATCTTTCTGGACATTCTTTGACAGAAGTTGTTTCTAACCCGACTACCTTGATTCATCCGACGAGTCACGTAGATAAAACGGGTAGTTTGCATCAATAAATGAGTTTTTAGTTAAAAAATGTGAAACTTTCTCATAATGTGTGGTATAGTGTAAGTAACCATTTATTTACCCCCTGACTAGTTTTTAAACGAACAGGGCATTTCTCACATTTAGTTTTTCTTAGAGCCTCAACCGTTCAGTGAAACGGTTGAAGCTTTTTTTAATAAATATTGAGAATAAATTTGGAAAAGGTTGACAGCGCTTTCATTATGCCTTATAGTATTTCTTGTAAGGTATGAATTAATTACCTTCTAATCAATTCTCTTTCTCTCTTATGCCGCCACTATCCTAGATAGTGGCTTTTTGTATACCATAAAAGCTTTGGTGGCTTCAAGGTATTAACATCTTTATGTTAAAATGTCTTTATAGCAATTAAAAGTGGAGAGAGGGATCAATTATTGATGAAGAGTCACGAAACGTTTACACTCATCGAAGAAATTACCCGTCTGGATGGCACCAAGTATATGGAAATCAGTAATATGGTGCAAAATGGTCGTGCAGAATTAGCGGCTGAACGTGGATTTATTAAACAAGTTCGCATTTTACAATTAAATATTCCACATTCTCCTCACGTTGAAGCGTATGAGAAATATATCAACGAGAATTATGAGATGCCAACGGAAGCAATGGATCATTTCGAAGAATGGAAGAAGCCTGAAAAGATTCAACACGAAGTCGATATGGTGTTAAAAGAAAATCATATTGGATAATTTTGCAAAAAATATTGCACGTCGTGGAAAGTTATGGTATAAATAACTCATGGCGTTTTTATTGCCCCGTAGTTCAGTGGTAGAATAATTGACTGTTAATCAAGAGGTCGCTGGTTCGAGCCCAGCCGGGGCAGTATCTTTTAAACCGATAAAAAATCTGGAAACCAATTTAATTGGCTTCCAGATTTTTTTATTGGCAATATTTTGAATCAACAGTTTTGACTTACTTTCAGGCTTCATCAGTTGTGAAACGGTTTAAAGTCATAGCGGCTTTTTCATGGACGTTTTGTAACTGTAGTTCTTTTAAGTGTTCAAACAAAATACCTTCACGCAGACCGCTATTGGAAAATGTGATGCGATCAGAATCAAGATAACGCATTAATAAGGTCAATGGAATCAATCCCCCAACGATGATGTCGGCTCGGTCTTTACTGAGCCCAGGAATTGCTTTTCGACCTTCTAAGTCCTGACTGACAATCCTAGAGAAGGTATCATCAACGGAATGACGACTCAGTCGATAGCCGTGGATATCCTCAAAGTTGAGAATGTTATTAAAGCGGCGATTGATTTTAGCCATTGTCCGGTTACTGCCACCAAGCCCGATTACGGGTAAATTAAGACCGTTGCGCAGCCACCAGATACTACTATAAACATCATTAACGAATGTCATCACTTCAAATAGGCTTGAGGCAGAAATTTGATCGGTAGAGAGGTATTGCTGGGTTAAATTAACACTCCCAAGAGGAATACTGATCAGATGACTAATTGCACCGTTTTGGACAAGTACAATTTCAGAGCTGGCACCACCGGTATCTAAAATAACAGCATTGGTTGCGGGTAATGTCTCGCTAACACCAAGGTAGTCGTAATAGGCTTCCATGGTCCCTGGCAGGACATCTAACTTGATATCTAGCTCAGTTTCAACGCGTTTCAGAAACTTTTTTTGATTACTGGCCTGACGGGTAGCAGCAGTTGCTACTGCCTTAAGATGGACGTTATTTAACTTTGAATAGACTTCTTTGAATTCATGTAGCGCATCCATCGTACGCTGAATCGCTTCAGGCTGCAGGACCTTTTTTTCACCCATGTTTTCAGAGAGGCGGACGTATTCTTTCATTTGTTTCACTGTGGAGTAGGTTCCATCGTTATCAATCTGTGTAATTGTCATTCGGGCTGAGTTTGATCCTAAGTCGATCACTGCAAAATTTTCCATTAGTCTGATTCACTCCCATCATCGTAGTTTAAAGGGTTTGGCCGGTTTTCCGGACTTAACATGGGTTGAAATTCAGTTGGCGCGGTCTTCGCTGCTTTAGCTTGATCTTGCTGGACGTGTCGGGTAGCGGCTTGCGCAAAGTCTGCTTGAGATTCTAACGGTACCAAGCCACGTCGATCAATGTGTGTGTAGGAGCCATCTGCTTGCATCACCCGTGTTTTAACGTTATCGTGCCACATTGTATCGTAGATTTGTAAAACCCGTTCGGCTAAATCCGGTTGTAGAATGGGGAAAAGTAATTCAACTCGACGATTTAAATTGCGTGTCATTAAGTCAGCACTGGAAAGGTAGACGTTCTTCTGACCGTCAATATCAAAACTGTAGATCCGGCTGTGTTCCAGAAAACGACCAACAATTGAGTGTACGATAATATTATCGCTAATACCTGGAATACCAGTTCTCAGACAGCAGATACCACGGATGATCAATTCAATGTGAACGCCACAGTGAGAGGCTTTGTATAAGTGCTCAATCATTTTTTGATCGGATAATGAGTTCATTTTCATGCGAACGGTGACGTTAGCACCTTTTTTAGCCGCATCACCGGCTTGGGTTAACTTATCATAAATGAATTCTCGGATGCCATCAGGACTAATGTGCAGCTGGTGAAAGTAGGGTGGTTTGGAGTAGCCAGATAACATGTTAAAGATGTTGGTGGCGTCGATTCCCATATCGTGGTTTACAGTGAAAATTCCCATATCCGTGTAAAAATGTGCTGTGACGTCGTTATAGTTACCGGTACCCATGTGCATGTACCGACGAATGCCGCCCTGTTCTCGTCTTACGACCAGAGACAGCTTACAGTGGGTCTTTAGTCCAATCAAGCCATAAATCACGTGACAGCCCATTTTTTCAAGCTGTCTGGCCCAATGAACATTGTTCTGTTCGTCAAATCGTGCTTTGACCTCAACTAAGACAGTAACTTGCTTACCATTTTGGGCTGCTCGTCCTAAGTAACGGATGATAGGGGAGTCGCCGGAGACACGATAAAGCGTCATTTTGATGGCTAACGTGTTGGGATCGATTGCCGATTGCCGGATGAATTCTACCACTGGATCAAATTTGTCATAAGGATGCTGCATGAGCCAGTCATGCTCACGAATAGCAGCAAAAATGTCATGACTGTGATCTAATTCTTTTGGCTGATAGGCGGTGAAATTAGCGTATTTCAAATCGTCGTGATTGATGATTTGACTAACTAGCTTGCTTAAAAAGGTTAAGTCAACCGGGCCGCTGGTTTCATAAACAGCAAAATCAGGAGTATCCAGTTCTTTGTTTAAGCGTTTTAACAACTTTTTGCTGATGGTGTTTTCCACTTCTAACCGGATTACATTTCCGTGTTCTCGTAGTTTCAGCTGCTGCTGAACGTCCTTTAATAGGTCTGATGTATCTTCTTCGGCAACGTCTAGGTCCATGTCACGAATAACACGGAAAACCACACTTTCCTTGACGTTATAGTTAACGAAAAGCTGACCAACAAAGGTTTTAATGATTTCCTCAATTAAAATAAAGGCATTTTCTTCTCCTGGTAGGCGGACAACTCTCGGAAAAACATCTGGAATTTGCAGGGTAGCGTAGAGTCGGCCATCACCGTCATGTGGCGTCAGTTGGATGGCGAGGTTAAGCGTGTCATTAGCGATGAATGGGAAAGGTCTGGAACTGTCATCAGCCATCGGAGTCAGTACCGGGTAGAGTTCATCATGAAAATAACTCTTAATAAACTGGAATTGTTCGGCAGTTAAGTTAGCTGCTTTCTTAATGTTGACGCCAATTTGCTGGACTGCGGGAATCAGTGAACGGTTTAACGTAGTGTACTGTTTAACCAGCATTTCATGTGCGCGGACGTTTACCGCTCGTAGCTGTTCTTCTGCGGTCATGCCCGAAGCATCCGGCTTGGGGTAGTTGACTGCAGCTAGCTTGGCCAGTGAAGCCACTCGCACCATAAAGAATTCGTCAAGGTTACTTTGGGTAATACTCAAGAACTTTAATCGTTCGAGGAGCGGGTTACCTTTATCTCGTGATTCCTCTAATACGCGGTCGTTAAAATCTAGCCAGCTTAATTCCCGATTGGTGAAATATTCTGGGTTACTATAATTTTTTTTATCACTCATTTTGAAGTCACGCTCCTTTGCTTTAGTCTCGGTTTCAAGCCAAAAGTTTCTTCAAAAAACTGGCTTTTATATGAAAATTCCCAGTTTTCAAATGACAAGTTTTTGTTGCTATAAACCGTGATGACTAATTCTGGGGATTTAATTGAAACCGAAATGCGGTTTATCTTTTGTTGACGATCATCATCAAGGGCATCGGCCAGGCGCAAAATAGCAGCTAGCTTAGCAACCAGCAACCGTTCACCGGTATCCAACTGTTGAAAGTGGCTGAGATCTTCGCTGGGGGTGGTAGAGCTATGGTAACGCGCGATGGCAGCAATGATTTGGCGTTCATGGGCAGACAGACCAGTGATACTGGTGTGGCGAATAATATAGTCGGAGTGTAAATAATGTTCATGTGCCGCGATATAAGCGCCGACGTCGTGTAAAATTGAAGCAACTTGCAGTAATAATCGGTCGCGAGTGGTAAGTTGGTGAATCGGTTTTAACTGATCAAAGAGGTGCAGGGCAAACTTGGTTACCAGCTCACGGTGGACAGGTTCTACCCGATAATGATTAGCCATATTAGAAGCGGCAGTGATGGTTTGTTCAGAAAAGTCGTACTTGCTGTAACCACTACGCACAGCCTCGTTAATTGCCAGCCCGTCTAATACAGTATTACGGGAAAAGTGCAACGAAGTGGCTTTTGTAAGGTACATCAGTTTACGGACCAATAAGAGCTCTGGAAGCAGTAATGGAATTTCTGATTCCTTTACGCCGTATTCTTCCATGAGAAATTGATCCGACGCATCGATGACACGATCGAAAATTGTTTCGAACTGATCTGCCGTTAACGTATGATGGTGGTCGTTTACAACGGTTAATTGGTTTAAGGGCATCGAACTGAGTAAAATGAGTTCACTTGGACCATCAACTGCCTCTTGTGGTAGCAACCGCTTGTAATCCGAGAGTTTGCTATCAATATAATCACTCAGAACCTCAACGGAATTTGGCGCACTTTGACGTAAACTTTGCAGATCTTCAGCAATCCGAACGGGTCCTAAGGAGTAGTAACTGGAGTAGATAAAAGATAAATGATTGAATTCAGTAATGGTGGTATTTCCAGAATTGATCCCTATTAGGTAAGTTAAATTCTGACTAGTTGAGAGCTTCTTTTGCTGAAGATCAACCAAAACGGCTTGATTACGGTAGTAAGTTTCCTCACTAATTGAGAGCCAATTTAACTTAAGACCAGTTTTTAAGAAAACCTGATCAGCGATGAAGTCGGCATTAATTGCCTTTGAAAGTGCTTCACTGCCCCACAGTCTGTAATCTTCAATCTGATAATCGTTTAACAGCTGTAAGAATCCCCGTAACGAGGTGGCCATCTGATTAACTAATTCAAATTTAATGGGCTGATGCCGATATAGATCATCTCCAACCGGCAGTTCTTTGTGAACGCGCTCAATTGTTTTAAGGGATTTCAAATCAACAATAAGAAGTTCCAGTCCCTGTACTGAAATGATCATGGTACCAAAGTAATGGCTTGCCAAGATAATCGCCTCCAAAAGATAGATTTAATAAAAGACTTGATTGTCCATGATTAGCTTACTGATATGTTTTTCCGTTCGTTGATATTCGGGTGGCAGGCTCATGTAGTCGCCATACATACGGGTTAAAATTGCATCGTAAGCCGTTGGGACATTAACCTTTAAGTATTCGAACGGCACCTTTGTTAAATTGCTGATTTCAGTGCCAGAAAGGATCTCGTGATCATAGCTATACTGTGAAGCTAAATTTTTGTAGAAGTTAAACTGATCGTGATCATATAGACGCATGATAGCTTCTCGTTCATGTTTTAATTGGGTCAAATCTTCAATTTTATCAGGTCCGGGATCAGCTCTATGCCGCCGCAAGGGGTTCTCAATTAACCCATAACCTGCTTTTAAAATAATCCGGCTATCAAGTAACTTAAAACGAGCAAATTGACTATGTCTTTGAGAAGGATCATCCGGAATTCGATCGAATGGGAAAATATCAATGAAAACGCCTTTTCGTGCGTTATTCACGTTGCCTTTTTCTTCGATATAAGTAACGCGATCTAATAGTTTCATATAACTGAAACCATAGCTATCATCTGAGTAGGCGGTTTGTAGGAAATAATGGTCATGACGTAATTTTTCTGGTGCATACTTGGCGAATTTTTCGTAGTCTGGACGCGTCATCCCAATATCCATGTCATCATCCCAGGGAATAAAGCCCTGGTGACGAATAGCGCCCAATAAAGAACCGCCAATCAAAAAATAGTTGAGAGATAGCTCGTCGCATAGTGAGATAATTTTTGCAAGGTTTCCTAATTCAACTTGGTGAATCCGATCAACCAATTCGATATGCTTTGCCCCCTTTTGATATTGGCTTAATTTTACACTCTTTTTGATGTGGGTTAAACTTAGGCGACGTTTTGGCGAGTCAAGATGTAAATCCGGTTCTGCACAGCGTGTCAAATTATGTCCTGGAAACCTAGTATTATCGCTTACATGTGGTAATTTACTTCCGATAATGATAAGCTAATGCTAGGAAAGTTATATAGGTTAGGGTGAAAAATATGGAACGTACACGATTACTAGATGAGTACATTGATGTTTATATGAAGTCACTTAAATATCTTGATTCATTTGTGTCTGAGCCGGGGATAAAGTATAACTTGTCGTTTGAACAGTATCTGATTATGCATGATATTGCTCGGCAGTCTCACGTTACTTTAGCGCGCATTGCTGACAAACGAGGGGTGACTCGCAGCGCGATTTCTCGTCAGATTAAGGTTTTACTGAAGCTGGACTATATATACCAGCAACGTGATGATAAGGATCACCGCAGACAGTTTTTGCACTTGACTCCGCGTGGTCAACAAATTGAGGAGATATTATCAAAAGCAGCTGCAGATCGGTTCAATGGTTGGATCGATATTTTCGGTGAGAATCGGGCGATGGATTTACTGCAATTCATCCGTGCGTTTAGTGAAGCAGCCAGTTTGGAAAAAAGACCAAAAGCTAATTAATAGCAAACAAAAAGCATCATTTGGACTGTAGCGTTTTAAGGTTGCGGCTCAAATGGTGCTGTTTAGTTATTTTTCATCGAAGCTATCAACGACTTCAATGGTGTAGTTAGCACTATTGCTTAATAATTTAGAAACGGGACAGCGGTGTTCAGCTTGGTGAACAAAGTCCAAAGCTTGCGCGTGAGACACGTTTGGAATGTGAATTCGAGCTGTGACTAAAAAATCAAGGCCATCGGTACTCTTAACCATGCTGACATGCACATGGACCTGGGCTAGGTGAGGCAGGCCATTTTCTTTTTCGATGGCTTCCAAAGTAGCTGATAGGCAGGTGCTTAAAGATAATCCTAGTAACTGTTCCGGATTAGTTCCCGGGGCATCATTTAACGGATGGCTGACGGCTACTGCCAAGCCATTAGGAACGTAGGCAACGCCATTAACGCCGTCATTATTGATTGCTTCTGTCTCATATTTATGAATGTAGTGTTTTGTTTCTGCCATGTAAAAGACTCCTTTTGTTCATCATTTTAGAGGCTTAATACCCAAATTGCAACGTTGCCGACTCAACTATACCAATTATGATATTTTTAATTAAAAGTTTTTAAGTTTTGTTGACTTTATATTTTGCTTGACTAATCACACTTTGCATAAGAGCAATTTCATTATGGGTCGAGCTCGTCATTAAATCTTAAAATTATGGTGCTATAACTAGACCAATCAGGAGTGATGAGCTATAATTAACTCGTTGTAAGAGTTGGTTTGTAGGTCCTGAAGCTTTGGAGGTATCACTAATGAGTGTGATAAATTTTTCAGGCCACCCCGTAGTGCAGAAAGTTTTAGTGGAACAGTTTGATCAGCAAGGCAAAACTGTTGATCCTGAAACGATGGCACGCTTTCGGTCGATGGTACGCGCCCATACTGAATTGTTTGGGGAGCATGACGGTATGCGGAATCAAACAGATATCTAGCAACAATATAAGGGATAGTTATAATAAGCGGGATGATAGTCATCATCCCGCTTATTATGTAGTTAAACAACAGTGTTTAAAAAAAGAGTAGCTAGTTGCCAGCGGGTATTTAATCGTGGTTTAATAGCAATAGGGTGAAAAGGAAGCGATTAATTTGTATAAAGTTATGGTGGTCTTACACGACGGTGACGACTATATTCGCATGAACAAGGTTTATTTTGAAACCATGCCAGTTGCCGGGCAATACATCATTCATTCAGATGGTTTAGCATACGTAGTGGAAGAAGTGACTACTTTTGCTGGCTATGTAAGCAGCAAAGGCGCGACCACGATTTTGGTGGTTCACCAAGCACCACGCGATGCTGCGGTGAATAAACTATACGGTATTGATATTGAACGGGATCTTGATGATCCAGAGAATGATTAAAAAATCGTTAGTCTTGAAACTAAGAACAAGAGACGGTGTCATAAGTCTATTTTGGTAAGTATTTCAACCAATTTTTCAATCAAAATTAGTTATTATCGTGCTTGGGGTTCTGTATGTTGATATAGCCTAATTACGTGACAAAACTCAGATTCTGGCCGTTTAACCCAAATAATGCCTATTCCGCGATTTTTGCGGAATAGGCATTATTTGGGTTAAACTCTGGAATCTACCGAGTTTTGTCACAGCTTGCTGTTTTTTCGATTAAATTAAGTGATTGTCCTTAGGGTCCATGGCATAGTGATGAGCTTGAATATAACTGAGTTCTGCAGCATCAAATTGTTGCAGATCCTTCTTGGTAATTGGACGTAAATGGTCAAAGTCAAAATGAGGGTCTTTAAAGTCAGTAATTTCGGTTGTTTTCATTTTTTAACACTTCCTTGTTTTAAGTTGCCATCATTATACACAGAAAGTGGGTTAAAAGCTATAGAAAAATTCATTAAATTTAATATTGATACGATGACTATGCAGAAATGATAACGCTGTGACTTACTTTGTAGGCGTTTTCATTGATACTTTGATTTATATATACATAACAATGAATATTTTTAGACATAGATGACCTTGATTTTCCCGGTTGATGAAATTGAGTCATGCCGATTAGAAACAGTAAAATTGTCAATAACAATACGAATAGTTCAACTAAGACCTGTTTCATGAAATCCCTCCTTGGAAAGAGATAGGCTAAGTTAATCATTGTGTTGCAGATGAGAAGGCAGCAAGGAATGTGATAAGAGTTGATGCTAATTAGAATTTCAGCAATTTAGCCAAAACAAAAGCCTGATAGAAATGCCATCCTATCAGGCTTGCTAAAATCTTAAAATGGAGATGGCGGGAGTCGAACCCGCGTCCAAGCATATCGCCACCCGAACCTCTACGTTTATATTCAGACTATTTAAAGTTCACTGATCAATTCGCCGCCTGTCAGGGCCAAACATGAACAGCTAACCTGATTGATCTCTTCTGACGACTTCAGATGGGAGCCGGCAGCGTAAGCCCACTTAATTTAAGACCCGTATCAAACCCATGGGCGAGATTAGGCGGATCCTTACTTAGCGCTTATTAGGCAGCTAATGCAAGAGATTTTGAACTGTTATTTGCAGTTAAAAATTAGGTGAGGTTTTTTACGTAGACCCTCACTACGAAACGCAGTCCAGGCTCGACCTATACCTGTCGAATCCTTAACATCCCCAAAAAACTACAACCTATAGTTTAGCATATTAATCAGGACTTAGAAAGCTAAACGATTGCAGTTTCAGTGATTAAAACTCTGTAATGGCTTCATCCTCTGATAATTCTAGCCAAAGTGTTAATGCCTGTGGATTAAAGTTTGACCATGTCGACATATCACTATACGCGCGATCCAATAATGAACATTTCTTGTGCTTCTTAAGCTCATCGAACACTGACAGAGCAAATGTGTTTTCTTCCAGATCCGAAATAACGGTTGGTAAATGATGTTGCCATTCAGCAATTAAATCCTGAAAAATCAACAACTTACGGGCATTTTTAATCGTGTAATCTACCCCTTGAGTTCTCAAATCCTCAACGAAATCTTGATACTCCTGCATCACAGCGTCCCTGGCTTCAGCCCATTGCTGTGAATTATACGTTGGAAACTTCGACATGTTATCCCTTCTTACCTGAAATAAGAAACTTTTCTGTAAACCAACCAAGGCCCGTCAAACAATGACGGGCTTCATTAGTACCTATGACTCAGATTAATGAGTTTCAGCTTGTTTGTCAACACGAAATTTGACAGTACAAAACAGCTTTTTAGTGATTAATGTCAAGGCCGTTACAATCCGGTGACTACAACCGCACAGTTTAGTTACAATTCAGGAGTTATCATTGTCAGCCGATGTTTATCATGCTAAGTTGGAAATAAAGAGAGAGGGAGGAAATCATGACAATAACATCATCAAATCGTTTTACAAATCGTTTTACGCGAATCATTTTAATGACAGTCATTGGACTGTTAAGCATGTTTAGCCTCATGTCGTTAAAGCCTGCAACTGCTTCTGCCGCTACTTACAGTGTTGTTAGCAGTTCTAATATGACTAAAACAGCTTATCATCGTACTTCAAGTAAGGGGGCGGTTTACAATCTTAGCCACACCAAAAAGTTGGCTAACTTGAGCAGCTATCCGAATACAACTTGGTACGCAACTAAGAAAGTGACTCTAAAGCATGGGTCAACCAAGGCCATTTACTATGCTGTTAAGAACGGTGCTGGTACCGTTTCTGGATATGTGTGGCATAGTTATTTAACTAAGGGGAAGGCGCCTTTATCCCTTAAGTATGCCAAAGCAGCCGTTGCGATGAATGCTAAAACAGACAAGGTGTTATGGTCTAAAAATGCCAATACACCAAGAGCAATCGCCAGCGTTTCAAAATTAATGACGTTGTACTTAGTCGAACAGAAGGTAGCCAATACAGGTTCTACATGGAATTCTAAGGTAACGACCTCATATTCTGGGCTTAAGCGAATGGGGAACTCAAGCGTTTATGGTGGTTTCAAATTTACTCAGAATAGTTATACGGTTAAGCAACTTTATCAAGCAGCGTTAATTGAATCTTCAAACAACGCTGCGATTGCCTTGGGCCAATGGGTGGCTGGTGGCTCAACCCCATCTTATAACACCAAGTTTATTTCAATGATGAATGCTCAGGCAAAGAAGTGGAATTTAGGTAATGCCACCTATGTTTCTGCCAATGGTATGGAACAGTCCGCACTTCGCACTTACGGCTATTCGGTCAGTGGTGGTGATGCCAACATGGTTTCCGCTAAAGATGTTGCTTTGATTGCCAAACATTTGATTACCGACTATCCCTCAGTTTTGACTGACAGTAGTCGTGGTAGCCTGACAGTTGCTGGGCAGCTTTGCTACAACTATAATAATCTCCTACCTGGGCGCAAATACTATGATTCTGCCTTAAAGGTAGATGGGTTGAAGACGGGTTACACTGGCTTAGCTGGATATTGTTTCGTTGGAACGGGTCAAAAATCTGGTCATGATCGACTGATCACCGTTGTCTTGCATGATGAGGATGAATTCACTGAAACACGTTCACTCATGCAATACGTTTACGCAAGAAACTTGATTTAATTGGAGTAATCTTCTTCATCTAAAATAAGCGCTATCCCAGCAATCGGGATGGCGCTTATTTTTCTGTTGAAGGGGTAATGTTAATTATACAAATTAAAGTAGTTTAAAATGTTTGAGACCGTTGATAATTCCGTGGTCAATATTGGCAGTCGTCACAAACTCTGCGGCGTCTTTAACGGACGAAAGACCATTCCCCATTGCAATGGCGTGGTCAACCGCGTCAAACATTGGCAGATCATTGTTGCCATCACCAAAAGCGTAGGTGGGAATTCCCTTAAATTCAGGCCGAGAAAGCAAGGTTTGAATACCCGCTTTTTTCGAAACTCCTGGGCCAACAACGTCAATACTGTATGGTGTTTGTCTGAAAAAGGTGAGTTCATCTTTGAAACTGTCCAAGTAATCCTTATCGTTTTCATCAGTAGCAATGATCAGCATCATATGAACCGGATACAGCTGCCAGAAAGTAGGATCAATAATCGGTATTGGGTTATTAATATAATGGTAGACTTTTTTGACGTTATCATTCATTCGGTTGATACGATCGGTCTGATTATTCAATGTCGCGTAAGCATCATCGTGGTTTTTAACCAGCACAGTCAATCGTTTAATAACATCTCGCGGAATTTCGGTAACATCAACTGGTTTGCCATTGAGTACAATAAAGGCGCCGTTTGCAGAAACTAATGTATCAATTTGAGTCTGTTGAAGCACGTTCTTAATTTCGAAAATGTTACGGCCCGTTGCGATAACCGGTAAAATATCGTTGGCTTTCAGTTGCGTCACGGCGTTAATGACTTCAGGATCCAATTGGGTTTTATCATTCAGTAAGGTACCATCTAGGTCAAAAAAGACGATTGCTTTTGTCATGAATCAATTCACCTTTCCTGTTACTCTATTATTTTGATTGTAGCACATTCTTATATTAGATTTGTGATGAATAGTACACTTCGAGTATAATAAGAACGGTTGTATTAAATAACAGATTTCTATACGTCGCCTGAGTCATTGATGACGCACAAAAAAGTAAACACTATCATTTATATACTTGATAATCAGAACGGTTTTACCGCATCAATTTCAGTATAAGCAATCACTTAATTACGGAGGCTCAAAGATGAAAATATTGATGATTGAAGACAATAAATCTGTATCTGAAATGATGCAAATGTTTTTTAAAAAAGAGAACTGGGATGCTCACTTTGCGTATGATGGTGAGCAAGCGGTCCAGATGTTTAATGAGGATCCCGACAACTGGGATATGATTACGCTGGATCTTAATTTGCCGAAGATGGACGGCATGCAGGTTAGTGCAGAAATCCGCAAGTCATCGCCTACAGTTCCCATCATTATGCTCACAGCTCGTGATTCAGAAAGTGATCAAGTTTTAGGATTGGAAATGGGAGCGGATGATTACGTTACCAAGCCCTTTAGCCCGATTACTCTGATTGCTAGAATTAAGGCTTTGGATCGGCGTGCTAAAATTGGTGGTAAAATGACCGGTCATGAACCAGTGGCTGCTTCGGTGATTAAGGAAGAAGAGAAATTTGATATTGATACTGGCAAATTTCAATTGAATAGTAAGACGCGAGAAGCTTATTTAAACGGTAAGCAAATTAACGACCTAACGCCCAAAGAATTTGATTTGCTCAAGACGCTGGCACAAAAACCACGTCAGGTATTTTCCCGGGAGCAGTTATTGCAACTGGTTTGGGACTACGAATATTACGGGGACGAGCGAACCGTAGATGCCCACATTAAAAAGTTGCGGCAAAAAATCGAAAAAGTCGGGCCTCAAATTATTCAAACCGTTTGGGGTGTTGGCTACAAGTTTGATGATACAGGGGCTGACGAGTCATGAAACTGGTTTACCAGCAGCTACTTGCTTTGCTATCGATGATTGCTGTTGTATTAGTGCTTCTGGGTTTATCCTTTAGTAGAATGACCAAGGAATACGTCTATCAAAATACTTGGACGAGTTTGGAAAAATACGCGAACAGCCTTGTAGAACAGTCAGTTCGTGTTTCACCAGATAATCCTTCCCACGTGAGTTTTGATTCCGAATCATTATTGAATAGCGAAGTGCTGCTCCGGAATCAGTCTGTACATTTTACGGTTTATAACCGTGATAATACTGCCATTTTTCCAGATAATGTTTACATCTCAAAAATTAAGCATGCTGATTGGCAGAAATTACAGCAGGGGAAAATCGTTCAGAAGGTGACCGATCAGCAGACGCATACTGCTAGCGGTCAGCCTGAGCCAGCAATGACGGACATTTTAAAGCCGTATTTCTACACCGATAATCGCAACCAAAAGCATCTGGTGGCGGTTGTTAAGGTAGGGGCTTACGTATCAAATATTAATTCCAATATTGCTAAAATTAATGCTAACTTAACAAAAGCGTTACTGGTGGCAAGTATTGTAGCGATGTTATTGGCATTCTTAATTGCTCGTTATTTAACGTTGCGAATCGATCGGCTACGAAAGGCAACCAATCAGATTGCGAAGGGTAATTACGATGTTCAAGTACCTAGCAAAAATCGAGATGAAGTGGATGATCTCGCTAATGACTTCAATAATATGGCTCGTTCATTACAGGAGTCAAAGGTAGAAATCCAGCGTCAAGAACAGCGCCGAAAGGAATTTATGGCGGATGCGGCACACGAAATGCGGACCCCACTAACGACGATTAATGGCCTGTTAGAGGGGTTAGCATATGATGCGATTCCCGAAGAGAGTAAAACTGAAAGCATTGATTTAATGCGAAATGAAACGAAACGGTTGATCCGTCTAGTAAATGAGAACCTGGATTATGAAAAAATTCGGAATAATCAAATTATGCTTAATAAGCAGCAATTTAACGCAATCGATACGTTAAAGCGCATGGCTGAACAATTGGGGCAAAAAGCAGCGGCAAAAAACGATACCATTAGCATTCAGGGTGGTACGGATATTGAGGTTTATGCTGATTACGACCGTTTTGTCCAAATTATGTTCAATATCACTCAAAACGCCATCCAGTTTACTGAGAACGGTCAGATTGTTATTTTGGCTCAACGAGGTTATCAAGAGACCATCTTTAAGATCAGCGATACTGGTATTGGGATGACTAAAAAACAGTTAGCCAATATTTGGGAACGGTTTTACAAAGCTGATCCATCACGAACAAATACGAAATATGGTGAGTCAGGCCTCGGCTTAGCCATTGTTCATCAGTTAGTGTTACTTCATAATGGTAAGATTGAAGTGACGAGTAAGCCGGAACAGGGGACAACGTTTACGGTAATTTTTCCCGATGACAAGTCAGTTTAAAAAATGAACTTCTATTTAGAAAATGATTAAGAATGAGGGATTTTGTAAAAAATCCTTTTTTTTTTGACAAAATTCTAGTAAACTAGTGTAGATGAAAAGAGAATAAAGCGCTTTCAAAAACGTTTTAGATTATGAAAGAGAGAACGGAGTGAATTTCATGGCAATACTTTTAGCTTTAATCCCCGCGATTTGTTGGGGGAGCATTGGATTAATTAGTGGTAAGCTGGGTGGTACTTCATACCAGCAAACCCTTGGAATGACGGTAGGTGCCCTCCTTTTTGGGATTTTTAGCGTCTTTTATTTCCACCCCCATTTAACTGGTTTTGTTTGGTTAGTCGGAATTGCTTCCGGTCTGTTTTGGGCAGTCGGACAATTTCAACAGTTTCAATCAATGAAAGCGATTGGTATCTCAGTTACGGTGCCTGTTTCGACAGGGATGCAGCTTGTTTGTACAACTTTGGCCGGTGTCCTTTTGTTCCATGAATGGACAACAACCAGAATGTTAGTCTTGGGTACAACGGCAATGGTCGTTTTGATTGCTGGGATTGTCTTTACCTCTTTACGCGATCGCGCGAATGTCTCAAGAACGGGATTTAACGCAGGAGCAGGGGTACGAGCCTTAATCTTCTCAACAATTGGTTATACGTTGTATACTGTGATTGTCAATTCATCTGGTGTAAACTCAAAGGCTGTTTTTCTTCCTCAATCAATCGGTATGGTCATCGGTGCGTTATTATTCGCCGCCCGGAACAAACCGTTTGGTAAACCAATGGTAAAAAACATTGGCACTGGTTTAGTATGGGGAATTGGTAATTTCTTCATGTTCATGTCAATTCCTGCAGTTGGGTTGGCTATTAGTTATTCTTTGGCGCAAAGCGGAATTATTATTTCCACTTTCGGAAGTATTTTACTTCTTGGCGAAAAGAAAACGGGTCGTGAAATGGTGTATATTACGATTGGCTCAATTTTAGTGATTGTCGGTAGTGTTATACTGGGACTGTTAAAATAATTAAATTATGGTATAGTCCATTTATTTTTTCGGCGGAATCGTTTATAATGGGGTTTATCAAAATAAAAGTGAGGTACAGTTAGATGGCACACATTTCCTTTGACGCTTCAAAACTCGATAAATTTGTTCATGACAATGAATTGGGTGAAATGCAAGCGTTGGTCAACGCTGCAGACGAAGAATTAAGAACGGGTTCTGGCGCTGGTAGTGACTTTCGTGATTGGTTAACCCTGCCTAAGGATTATGACAAGGAAGAATTTGCTCGGATCAAAGCAGCTGCAAAAAAGATTCAATCTGATTCGAAGGTGTTAGTTGTAATTGGGATTGGTGGTTCATATTTAGGTGCTAAGATGGCCATTGATTTTCTGCACGAGACATTTTATAACTATTTGCCAGATGCACAACGTGAAACACCGCAGATTTTATTTGCCGGTAATTCACTTAGTCCCTCGTACGTTCATGACCTCATTAAACTAATTGGCGACCGTGATTTTTCAGTCAATGTGATTTCCAAATCAGGAACCACCACTGAACCTTCGATTGCTTTCCGAATCTTTAAGGAACTATTGGTTAAAAAGTATGGTGAAGAAGGGGCAACCTCCCGTATCTACGCCACAACTGATAAAAAACGTGGTGCCTTGAAGCAAGAGGCAGATGCTGCCGGTTACGAGACTTTCGTGATTCCTGACGGTGTTGGTGGTCGTTATTCTGTTCTGACAGCTGTGGGATTATTACCAATTGCTGCTTCTGGTGCAGATATCGATCAACTAATGTTGGGTGCTGCTGATGCTATGGATACCTATACTGATACCGATCTTAACAATAATGAAGCTTATCAATACGCCGCTTACCGGAACATTTTGTACCGGAAAGGGTTCACCACTGAACTGTTGGAGAATTACGAGCCTAACATGCAGTACTTTGCCGAATGGTGGAAGCAGCTCATGGGTGAATCAGAAGGTAAGAGTGAGAAGGGAATCTATCCTTCATCAGCGAACTTCTCGACTGATTTACATTCGTTAGGTCAGTACATCCAAGAAGGACTTCGTAATCTGATGGAAACAGTTGTCTTCATCGACAAGCCTAACCATGATATCGATATTCCTAAGGAAGATGAAAATCTTGATGGTTTGAAATACCTTGAAGGGGAAACCATGCACTTTGCCAATACGAAAGCCTTTCAAGGGGTGACGTTGGCCCATACTGATGGTAACGTCCCTAACATGAGTGTTCACATTCCGGATCAGTCAGAATATACGCTAGGCTACATGATTTACTTCTTTGAAGTAGCTGTGGCCATCTCCGGTTACCTTAACGGGATCAACCCATTCAACCAACCTGGAGTAGAAGCATATAAAACTAATATGTTTGCATTACTTGGGAAACCAGGTTTTGAAGAACTGGGCGAAAAGCTTAACAAACGCCTATAAAAAGTAGTTTAAACAATAGAACGTAAAAACAAGCGTTTAGCGAGTGAAGAATAAGGCGTAGGTAAGGAATCCTGATTTTGGATTTCTGATACCTACGCCTTATTTGCAACTATTTAACCTTAGTATATTTGATAGTATGTGACAAAATTCGGTAGATTTCAGAGCTTAGTGCAAAACGTGCCTGTCCTGGTGGTTGTAATAGTGATTTAATTATTATACATTCAAGAATATAAATTCTGGTCCTCAATTAAATAGGTTTTCTACTATTTGGAGAAAATATTCCTGAAATGCAAATTATTTGTGAACCTATGCCTTTTACAGGAAAATAAGGTCAACAAAAAAGCTTCAAAACACCGGTTTATCAGCGCTTTGAAGCTTACTCATTTTTCTATGCTGTTTCATAAATCACCCGCACGGGGATCGAACCCGTAACTCCGCCTTGAGAGGGCGACGTCTTAACCAATTTGACCAGCGGGCAAGGTTATCAATGACACCTATTTAAATGTCTTAACACAATATATTAATTTACACGATTTTAAGCTAAAAGTCAATGTATCTGATAGAATATTCGTCAGAGATTATTAATCATGCATTTTATCCCTAATTTACTCATTTTTGGTTGACAATAATTTCAAAAACCGCTAAACTATTATCTTGTCAGATAGTTATTGGGTATTCGCCAAATTGGTAAGGCAGCGGACTCTGAATCCGTAAGTTACTGGTTCGAGCCCAGTATACCCAATCTTATTTCATCCGTTATTGTTGATTTTAATTTATCAACGATGACGGTTTTTTATTGTTTTAAATGTATTCCATCAGTACTTTTTGAAGTTCAATAAATGCAAACTCAATTGACTGTCCGTATTCACAGATAGGCAAAAACAATTGTTTAACTTTTTGTTTTTTTCTGGCAATATGGGGGTATTTCTCTCGTACTTTTGATAGAGTAGTTGATACAGAATTTTGATAAGTGGGGGTTGCTATGATTTTTACTTGGGGCATCATCATTATTTTAGCTCTTGGCTTAATTTCGGGCTATCAGAGAGGTTTCGTATCCGTTGTGGTTTCACTGCTGGCTTACGTTGCGGCATGGTTAATCGCAACTGTTTTTAGTCAGACGTTAGCTAACTTCCTGTTCCACGCATTTACCTCCTCTAACTCAGTCACCGTTCCTGTTCCAAGAATGCTCTCAGGTGTTGTCTTTTTCGTGTTATTCAGTTTCGTGTATTCGATTATTCGGCGGATTGGTCGAGATCTTAATCTCATTACACGCTTACCACTGATTCATTCAGTTAATGCCTTAATTGGTGCTGCGCTAAACTTTATTGTGCGGTACCTGCTCATCTTTTTAGTGCTTAATCTTTTATTGCTTTTCCCAAATGAATGGATTCAATCACAGTACCAGATGTCGCCTGTTGCGCAGAACATTGTTAAAAAAACACCAGTAATGTCCAAACAGTTAATCCAGTCTTGGCAGCAGCACTACGGAAATTAAAAGAAATATCACTGCATCATTAGGAAGGAAGCAGGTTATATGCTCACGTTGATCGTACTTGGTCTCATTATTTTCTTTGGCCTTCGTATTTTTCTTGGCCTTTTCGGCTGGTTGTTTCGAATTTTAGGCATTCTGATCGTCGGTGGTTTGATTTTAGCTTTTGCGTCGTCCTTTATTGGAATTTTTGCGATTATCGTTGTGGTATTAATGGGAAGCTGGCTGATCAGTGCCTTTTCTAACTAAAGCTACAGGGTAGGGGGTTGTGACAGGCCCTATATCGTAGGTATTTCAAGCAAATTTTGACTAAAATTAGTGACGACTTACCAATCTAGCTACGCGCTAAAGCTCAGATTTCTGCATATTAACGCAAAATAAAGCCCATTTCGATAAAGTTCGGAATGGGCTTTATTGCGTTAAATTTTGGAATCTACCGAGTCTTGGCACACACTCAATTATTCAAAGGAAAGGTCTAAAAGGTATAAATCTTGATGTTTTAAATGGCTAGTTGTGACCCACACTTCACGAAAATCAGGTTTTGATTGTTTCGTTAATTCATAGAAATGATTAAGCAGGTCACCATATTCACCAACGAATGAGTCTGCTAAGAGATTGACACTTAGATGATCACTCGGAAAATAAATTTCAGGATTCGATACCTTTACACTATCTGGAATGCCGACGGTGACCGTATTAGCGTACTCTCGCGGATTAAAAATCACACGGTCTGGATGACGCTGAACAAAGGTGAGTACGTTATAAATTGAATCAGAATTACTTGCCAAGTAATTAACCTCTTTTCCCTCTATATGCATTTTGGTGCATTGACATTGTAGCAGATGTTAGAAGAATGTCGCAAGGGATTCGACAGTTGCAACAGAAGTCTTTGGTGTGCTTGACACCTTGAATGAATCAGCATACAATCTATTAAAATTAAAGAACAACATTCATGCATTTTTAATAATAAGGAGTGGTTGATGTGGCAAAGGCACCAGCACCATCAGAAATTGATTGGCAGAATTTAGGGTTTAATTATATGGATTTGCCGTATCGATTTTTAGCGCACTATCAAGATGGCAAATGGGACGACGGTGAACTCACTGAGGATGCAACTTTACATATCAGTGAAGGATCGACTGGATTACATTACGGTCAAGCTGATTTTGAAGGACTCAAAGCATATCGGACTAAAAACGGTGACATTCAGTTATTTAGACCGGATCGTAACGCTGCCCGGATGCAAAAGAGCTGTGAGCGGTTGTTAATGCCACCATTTCCAGAAGATAAGTTTATTGCGGCGGTAAAGTCGGTTGTGAAGGCTAATGCTGACTACGTACCACCGTATGGAACTGGCGGGACGTTATACTTGCGGCCATTGATGATTGGTGTTGGCGGCAATATTGGGGTTCATCCTGCGCCAGAGTATCTGTTTACAGTGTTTGCGATGCCCGTTGGTGCTTATTACAAGGGTGGGGTCAAACCTACTAACTTTACGACTTCGTATTATGATCGCGCTGCTCCTCACGGCACTGGTCAAAGCAAGGTGGGTGGTAACTATGGTGGTAGCTTGTTGCCTGGTGATGAAGCTCATAAAGCAGGTTTCTCCGACGTGATTTATCTCGATCCAGCAACCCATACTAAGATTGAAGAGGCTGGTTCAGCAAACTTCTTTGGGATTACCAAGAACAATGAATTCGTTACGCCTAAATCAGATTCAATCTTGCCAAGTATCACGAAGTATTCTTTGCTTTATTTAGCGGAGCATAATCTCGGTATGAAGACAGTAGAAGGCGACGTTTACATTGATGATCTTGACCGTTTTACGGAAGCTGGTGCTATGGGTACAGCGGCCGTTATTGCACCAATTGGCGGCATCGAATATCAGGGTCAACTTCACGTCTTTTACAGTGAAACCGAAGTTGGTCCGGTAACGCAGAAACTTTATGATACGTTAACCGGAATTCAATTTGGGGATGTAGAAGCGCCCGAAGGTTGGATTCAAAAAGTCGAACTTTAATTTTAATCGATTTAGTAAAGATGAGGCCAGTTGCTTTCCCAGTTTTGAGGAAGTTGCTGGCCTTATGTTATTCTAGAGAAAAGTGTGTAAGGGAGTCTGGAAGTTAAATGTATGAGAAAACGGTTCAAGCGATAACTGAGCTAGTTAATGACGGAACAGTTCCGGGTGTGAGTTATGCCTTTATTGATGATCAGCACGTACAGACAGGCTTATACGGTGCTGAGGCCTTAGTCCCAAGCTATGAGCCCTTAAGACCCAATCAACTGTATGATTTGGCGTCTCTGACGAAGGTAGTGGGTACCGTGAACGTGATTTTACAGTTGATGGCTACTGGAAAGCTTGCGTTAACGGATAGGGTTCACGATTACCTGCCAGCTTGGCAGGATACGCGTGTAACGGTTAGGCATTTGCTGACCCACACTTCAGGAATAACGGGCTATATCCCGCACCGGAATAAACTTAGTGCAAAGGAACTGCATGAGGCTTTATTGGGGATGCATGTGGGCGAGAATTTTGAACAAAAAATGGTGTATTCGGATATCAACTTCATTTTTCTGGGGTGGATTGCTGAAGTCCTTTTAGACAAGCCCATTCAAACACTAATTACTGAGAATGTTTTGCAGCCATTAGGCATGAATAATAGTACTTTTCAGCCTGCTGACCCAATGCAGTGTGTACCAACTGAACTATCGCCTACCCGAAGTCTAATTCGCGGTGTGGTCCATGATCCTAAAGCGTTTGTGTTGAAATTCCATTGTGGTTCGGCAGGACTTTTTAGCACGTTAAACGATTTGATTATTTTTGAAAAGGCGATGCTGGGAAATAGCGATTTACCAATAACCACTGAACAAAAGGCTGAATTGCTAAATGATCAGACACCTCTGCATCACCAATGGCGGTCATTGGGTTGGGCGCTTTTAGAAGCAAAACTACCGACACCGCACCGTTGCATCTGGCATAGCGGCTATACTGGAACTTGTTTGGTGTTAGATTTACAGACTCATCAGGGGATGGTGTTCTTATCTAATCGCGTTCATCCTAAGGCACCCAACGAAGCGTTTTTGGCGCGTAGAAACGCCATTATTAACACTTATTTAAACGAGAAAAGCAGTTTTGTAACCATAAAGTAAATAGTTCAATTATGGAATGTGGA